>NZ_CALIED010000076.1:0-168980 GCF_938022135.1 uncultured Psychrobacillus sp. | reverse complement strand
GGCTGAGGAACTGCCTCCTCGCTTTTCCCCATTTGCCTGTCGGGGCAGACATAGGCGGTTTCGCTTTTCTTATTATCGAGAAGTTTCTTGAAATTCAATATCAACTAATTTACCTGTTTCCGTTGTGTATTTAATATTTATAAAAACTCCAAATTCCTTATTGCCATCCTTCATCCACAATTTAAACCTTTCAATGGTTGAATCCTCTTTTGTTTCACTTCCTATATGCAAGTAGTCAATAATAGTCGCATTTGGATATTTAGTTTGTGTCTCCTTTACTGCTAGCTTTCCCCATTCCGCGTATGCTGGAACTTGGTCTTGAGCATATGTGTTTGAATACATATTCATGGACACAGTGGTTGCTAACATACATATACCTATGGCTATAAACACTTTTTTTATCATCTTCATACCATCTCCTTTTCTTTAAGATGGTTATCTTGCTTAAAATCATTCCAACTTAATAAATAAATCGGAAAACCTAGTGTAACTTCAATAGTTTGAAGGAAGATGAATTATAAGCTATAATTTATGTAGGTAATTTCGGAAAAAGGTATTCAAATTAGTGCAATATTTGATGCTTGATAAATAACTAGGAGAAGGAGGCACTATTTGCCTCCTTCTTCGTATTTATAAAAGAACGTAGAAAGAAGGCTTATAATGGTACGCGGAGTATATATACACATCCCTTTTTGTCATCAAATATGTAATTATTGTGATTTTAATAAATTCTATTTTCATAATCAGCCAGTAGATGAGTATATTGAGTCTTTAGGAAAAGAAATGGCTCTTTGGAAAGACGACTTATCGAAAGGTCATATTGAAACTATTTTTCTTGGTGGAGGAACTCCTACTTCTTTATCACTTGAACAGTTAGATCGGTTGTTAACGCTTATCCAAGAGCATATCCCGCTGGATCATGTAAAGGAGTTCTCATCAGAAGCTAATCCAGATGAGCTTACCCTGGAAAAAATGCAGCTCATGCGAAAATTTGGTGTGAATAGATTAAGCATGGGAGTGCAAACTTTCAATCAAGACTTGTTAAAAATATTAGGTAGAACCCATTCCAATGAACATGTATATAAAGTAATTGAATATGCGAAGGAAACAAATTTCCCCTCTATAAGCATTGATTTAATGTATGGATTGCCAAATCAAACGATGGAGCAATGGAAGGAATCCCTCCAAGAGGCTTTTAAACTGAAGATACCCCATATCTCAGCCTACTCGTTACTAGTTGAGCCTAAGACCATATTCTATAACCTTCTATCAAAAGGGAAATTATCATTACCTGGTGAGGATTTAGAAGCTGAAATGTATGGATTCTTAATGGATGAAATGAAAGCGAACGGATATCACCAATATGAGATTAGTAATTTTTCTCATGAGGGAAAAGCCTCCGAGCATAATCTTTTATATTGGAACAATGACGAATATGTTGGATTAGGGGCTGGCGCCCATGGTTATGTAAATGGAATACGATATTCTAATCATGGCCCTCTTAAAAAGTATATGCAGCAGTTAGATTTAGGTGAAAAGCCTATTATGATGCAAAAAGAGGTTACTTATGAAGAAAAAATGGAAGAAGAGATGTTTTTAGGTCTTCGAAAAAACAGAGGAGTTTCTTTAACCGTCTTCGAACAAAAATACAGCAAGACTTTGCATGAGGTATACGGGAAAGAAATCGAAGAGTTAATTCATAAAGAGCTTGTGGCTTTAGAAGAAGACCACATTTTCCTTACAACTCGAGGACGTTTTGTAGGTAATGAAGTATTTCAATATTTCCTTAAATAATTTGGCGCATAATCGTTGACAGTTTTCTTTAGATTTGATAAGTTTTATATGAGTATTAGCACTCTCTACAGATGAGTGCTAACAGAGGTGATAATCATGCTAACTAACAGGCAATTATTAATATTGCAAGTAACGGTAGATGATTTTATTGATACCGCTCAGCCAGTTGGATCTCGTCAACTTTCGAAAAAGGAGGAAGTACCGTTTAGTCCTGCTACGATTCGAAACGAAATGGCAGATTTAGAAGATATGGGTTATTTAGAAAAAACTCACACCTCTTCTGGCCGTGTGCCATCAGAAAAAGGCTATCGTTACTATGTAGACAACTTACTAACTCCACAAATGGTTTCAAAAGAAGAGATTAAACAAATTCGTTCCGTTTTCGAGGAAAGAAAGGTTGAGACGGAGCAAATAATTCGTAAGTCAGCTAATATTTTGTCTGAACTAACGAGCTATACCTCTATTATGTTAGGCTTAGATGTGAGAAAGCATCGAGTCAAAAGATTTTCAATTGTTCCTCTTACAGACGATTCTGCAGTAGCTATAATCGTTACGGACAGTGGTCATGTTGAAAATCGAGTTTTTTCTATTCCTGAGGCCTTTACTGCTTCCGATATTGAAAAAATGGTCAATATCATAAACGAACATTTAGTTGGTGTATATTTACACGAGCTACAAATGAAGTTAGAAGCTGTCACTCAGTTCGTCTTACGTCAGAATAACGGTCGGTTGAATGACCTACTTGGTTCTCTAAACCAAGCGATGATAATTGAGCATGAGGATAAAGTGTACTATGGTGGAAAAATGCAATTGTTAAGCCAGCCTGAATTTAATGATGTGGAAAAAGCAAAAAGCATTATGTATTGGATGGAACACGTCAATGAATTCCCTGGACTTTTCCATTTGAACAAAAAAGGCATCAATATCAGTATTGGTTCTGAGAATAACCAATTTGGAATGAATAATTGCAGTATAATCACAGCTTCTTATGATATTGGAGAAGAGCAAAGTGGTTCTATTGCCATCATAGGTCCCACGAGAATGGATTACAAACGTGTAGTATCTTTGTTGGATGTAATGAGTGGGGACTTATCTAGAGAGTTGTCTAGAATATTACGAGGTCAACACGAATAAAGGAGAGTTGCTGCTAAATGGAAAATCAAAAAGAAGAAGTAAAAGATGTATCGACTGAAGAAGAATCAGCAGAACAAGAAATGGTAACTGAAGAAGCGATCGAAACTAAAGAAGCAGATGTATCAGAAGAAGCTACTGAAGCAGAAGAAGTAGACGAACTAACGCTTTTGAAACAACAATTAGAAGAAGAACAAGATCGTACGGTAAGACTGCGTGCTGACTTTGAAAACTACAAACGTCGTGTTCAAAAGGATAAAGAAGCAGACTATAAATATCGTGCCCAATCTTTACTTAGCGATTTGTTACCTGTATTAGACAACTTAGAACGAGCACTTGCTGTTGAAGCTACATCTGAAGAAGCGATTTCTTTAACTAAGGGTGTAGATATGGTTTATCGTTCTCTTGTAGCAGCTGTTGAAAAAGAAGGATTGGAATCAGTTGAGTCAGAGGGAAAACCTTTTGATCCAAATCTTCACCATGCAGTTATGCAGGAAAAAGACGAAAGCCAAGATTCAGGTATTGTTCTTCAAGAACTACAAAAAGGCTACAAATTGAAGGATCGAATTCTTAGACCAGCAATGGTAAAAGTAAACGAATAAAATATAAACTGATTTTTATTGGTGTCCATTAGGTTGCCAGTTATAATATAAATTGCATATAACAGTATTTATTAGGAGGAAAATTGTATGTCAAAAATTATCGGTATTGACTTAGGAACAACAAACTCATGTGTATCTGTACTAGAAGGCGGAGAGCCAAAAGTAATTCCAAATCCAGAAGGAAATCGTACAACTCCATCTGTAGTAGCTTTTAAAAATGGCGAAAAACAGGTTGGGGAAGTAGCTAAACGTCAATCTATTACAAACCCAAATACAATTTCTTCAGTTAAACGTTTAATGGGAACTAGTGAAAAAGTAAGTGCTGAAGGAAAAGACTATACTCCTCAAGAAGTATCAGCAATGATCCTTCAATATTTAAAAGGTTTCGCAGAAGAATACCTTGGAGAAAAAGTTACAAAAGCAGTAATCACTGTTCCTGCATATTTTAATGATGCAGAACGCCAAGCTACAAAAGATGCTGGACGTATCGCAGGGCTAGAAGTTGAGCGTATCATTAACGAACCTACTGCTGCAGCGCTAGCTTACGGCTTAGATAAAATGGATCACGATGAAAAAATCCTTGTTTATGATCTAGGTGGAGGTACTTTTGACGTATCTATTCTTGAACTTGGAGATGGTGTATTTGAAGTACTAGCTACAGCTGGGGACAACCGTCTTGGTGGGGATGACTTTGACCAAGTAGTTATGGATTTCCTAGTACAAGAGTTTAAAAAGGATAACGGTATTGATCTTTCTAAAGACAAAATGGCAGTGCAACGTTTGAAAGATGCTGCTGAAAAAGCTAAAAAGGATCTTTCAGGTGTTACTTCAACACAAATCTCATTACCATTCATCACTGCTGGTGAGGCAGGTCCACTTCACTTAGAAGTTACTATGACTCGTGCTAAATTCGATGATTTAACAGCTCATTTAGTAGAGCGTACAATGGTTCCAACACGTCAAGCATTAAAAGATGCTGGATTATCTTCTTCACAAATTGACAAAGTTATCTTAGTTGGTGGATCTACACGTATTCCAGCTGTACAAGAAGCGATTAAAAAAGAAACAGGTAAAGAGCCACATAAAGGTGTTAACCCAGATGAAGTAGTAGCAATGGGAGCAGCAGTACAAGGTGGAGTTTTAACTGGTGACGTAAAAGACGTAGTACTTTTAGACGTAACACCACTTTCTTTAGGGATTGAAACAATGGGCGGAGTATTTACGAAGTTAATTGAACGTAATACGACAATACCAACTTCTAAATCTCAAACTTTCTCAACAGCTGCTGATAACCAACCGGCAGTAGATATTCATGTATTACAAGGTGAGCGTCCAATGGCAGCTGACAATAAAACGCTTGGTCGTTTCCAACTTGCGGATATTCCACCAGCACCTCGTGGAGTACCACAAATCGAAGTGACGTTTGATATCGACAAAAATGGTATCGTAAATGTTAAGGCGAAAGATCTTGGAACACAAAAAGAGCAAACAATTACAATTCAATCTAATTCATCTTTATCGGATGAAGAAATTGAACGTATGGTAAAAGAAGCAGAAGCAAATGCTGACGCGGATAAAGTACGCAAAGAAGAAGCAGAAGTTAAGAATGAAGCGGACCAATTAGTGTTTATGACTGAAAAAACACTAAAAGATTTGGAAGGCAAAGTTTCAGACGATGAGAAAAAATCTGCTGAAGATGCAAAAGAAGAGTTAAAAGCAGCTCTAGAAGCTGGAAATTTAGAAGATATTAAAGCGAAAAAAGATAAATTAAACGAAATCGTTCAACAGTTGACTATGAAGCTTTATGAACAAGCACAAGCGGATGCAGCGGCTAACGGACAACAAGAAGACGGGCCATCTGATGACGGTGTAGTCGATGCAGAGTTTGAAGAAGTAAAGGACGATAAAGACAAGTAATGTCAACAGGAAAAGTCAAAGACCGTTTTCGGCTTTGGCTTTTTCCATGTAATTAGTAGCATGGAGAAATACGCTATTTGTTTTGCTATTAGGAATTTATCCATGTTACAATTATCTTTATGTGTAAGTTAACAGAGCAGGAGAGTGAACTATGAGCAAACGTGATTATTACGAAGTCCTTGGAGTAGCCAAGGGAGCTTCTGGAGATGAGATAAAAAAGGCGTATCGCAAATTATCTAAACAGTATCACCCAGATATCAATAAGGAAGCTAACGCTGAAGATAAATTTAAGGAAATTTCAGAAGCATATGAAGTATTAAGCGACGATCAAAAACGTGCACAATACGATCAATTCGGTCATGCAGGTCCTAACCAAGGTTTTGGTGGCGGATTTAGTGGCGCGGATGGATTTGGATTTGAAGATATTTTCAGCTCGTTCTTTGGAGGAGGAGGTTCGCGTCGTCGTGACCCGAATGCTCCTAGAAAAGGAAATGACCTTCAGTACTCTATGACTATAGAATTTGAAGAAGCAGTATTTGGTATGGAAAAAGAGATTGAAGTAGCTAAAGAAGAAACTTGTGATACGTGTAATGGTACTGGAGCTAAAAAAGGCACACATCCAGAAAAATGTACACACTGTAACGGAAACGGTCAAGTTAATGTTACGCAAGACACTCCTTTCGGAAGAATTCAAACGAAACGAGCATGTAATTATTGCGAAGGAACTGGGAAAATTATCAAAGATAAATGTTCAACGTGTCATGGTAATGGAACAGTTAATAAGCGCAAGAAGATTAAAATCACTATTCCAGCGGGTGTAGATGATGGTCAACAATTACGAGTTAGCGGTCAAGGTGAACCAGGTGTAAATGGTGGTCCAGCAGGAGATCTATACGTTGTATTTAGAGTGAAAGCCGATCCAAGATTTGAACGTGATGGTGACGATATTTATTACGAATTACCTTTGACATTCGCACAAGCGGCACTTGGGGATGAAGTAGAGATTCCAACTGTCCAAGGAAAAGTAAAATTAAAAATCCCAGCGGGCACGCAGTCTTCTACGAAATTCCGTCTTAAAGGAAAAGGTGTAAAAAATGTGCATGGCTATGGCATGGGAGATCAGCATGTAATCGTAAAAGTAATCACGCCTAAGAAATTGACCGAAAAACAAAAACAATTATTACGTGAGTTTGCAGAAATCAGCGGTGATATACCGGAAGAGCAAGGTAGTACATTATTTGACAAAATCAAGAGAACGATAAAAGGCGAATAAGGAGTTGGAGCAAGTGAAATGGTCTGAGCTATCCATTCATACTACTAATGAGGCAGTGGAAGCAGTAAGCAATATTTTGCATGAAGCTGGTGCTAGTGGAGTAGTAATTGAGGATTCAGAAGAGTTGGCTAGAGATAGAGAAGATGTTTTTGGAGAGATCTACAGCTTAAATCCAGATGATTTTCCAGTAGACGGAGTGCGTATTAAAGCTTATTTGGCTGAAACAAGCTTTCTATTAGAAACGGTGGAAGAGATCAAACTTGCGATCAACAACTTACTAAATTTTAATATTGACCTTGGACATAATATTATTACCGTAACCGAAGTAGACGAAGAAGATTGGGCGACTGCTTGGAAAAAGTACTATCACCCAGTTAAAATCTCTAACAGATTTACAATTGTTCCTACTTGGGAAGAATATAATAGAGTGAACTCTGATGAATTAATTATAGAGTTAGATCCAGGTATGGCGTTTGGTACAGGGACACACCCTACTACCGTTATGTGCTTGCAGGCACTTGAAAAAACAGTGAAGCCTAACCTATCAGTTGTCGATGTAGGCACTGGTTCTGGTGTGTTATCTATTGGAGCAGCTAAACTAGGGGCAGTTACAGTTCACGCACTTGATTTAGATGAAGTTGCAGTAAGATCTGCACAAGAAAACATCGCGATTAATAGAGTGAGCGATATTGTAAAAGTTACTCATGGTAATCTATTAGACAATATTACAGAACAAGCAGATATAGTTGTTGCCAATATTTTAGCTGAAATCATTATGACATTTACCGATGACGCTTATACTATTGTTAAGTCTGGTGGGCTATTCATAACTTCTGGAATAATTTCGACTAAAAAAGATGATGTGAAAACTGCTCTTCAAAATTCTGGTTTTGAAATAGATGAAATAATGATGATGGAAGATTGGGTAACTATCATTTCAAGAAAGCCTGTTAAGTAAAGGAGTAGTTGTCTTGCAACGTTATTTTACAGAAAAACCGTTAGATGAGAATTCTACTATAAAAATTCTTGGAGACGATGCGCATCATATGATTCAAGTGATGCGCATGTCACCTGGTGATGAAGTGTATATAGTGGCCGCTAAAGAAACGTATATTATGACTATTCTTTCTGGAACTAGCAAAGAAGTCATTTTAGAAACAAAAGAAAAAGTGTTAAAAACAAATGAAATGCCAATTAAGGTTTCTATTGCCTGTGGATTACCAAAGGGTGACAAACTAGAACTAATCACACAGAAGGCCACTGAACTTGGTATGCATTCCCTCTTTCCTTTTGAAGCAAAGCGCTCTATCGTGAAATGGGACAAGCAAAAAAACGAGAAAAAAATAGCAAGATTGCAAAAGATTGCAAAAGAAGCGGCGGAACAGTCCCATCGCTCATCTATTCCTCACATACATAGTCCTAAGAGCTTGAAAGACCTAATAGAAGTCTCTAAGCAATATGACGTTAAATTTGTTGCTGATGAAGAGGATGCAAAATTAACTGAGCGACAAAAGTTTGCTGACCAATTAAAAAAGGTGTATGATAAACAATCGATACTGATTGTTTTTGGTCCAGAAGGTGGACTTGATAGACATGAGGTTAAGCAACTTTTAGACAATGATTTTCAACCCATTGCACTTGGCCCTAGAATATTAAGAACTGAAACTGCGCCGTTATATGCGCTTGCTGCTATTTCCTATGAATATGAATGAAAGAGGTGTAAGGATATGTCATCCGTTGCATTCCATACATTAGGCTGTAAGGTAAACCATTATGAAACAGAGGCCATTTGGCAACTGTTTAAAGAAAATGGTTATGAACGTACAGACTTCGAAAAAAAATCAGACGTTTATGTAATTAATACATGTACTGTAACAAATACTGGTGATAAAAAGAGTAGACAGGTTATACGAAGAGCTATTCGTCAAAACCCTGATGCTGTTATTTGTGTTACCGGCTGTTACGCACAAACCTCTCCTGCAGAAATAATGGCGATTCCTGGCGTTGATATTGTCGTTGGTACCCAAGAGCGTACAAAAATGCTTGGTTACATTGAACAATATAAAATGGAGCGTAAGCCTATTAATGCGGTAGGAAACATTATGAAAAATCGTGTATATGAAGAGCTAGATGTACCTGCTTTTACTGACCGGACACGTGCTTCTCTTAAAATACAAGAAGGATGTAACAATTTCTGTACTTTTTGTATCATTCCTTGGGCACGTGGCTTGATGAGATCACGAGACCCACAAGAAGTAGTTAGACAAGCACAGCAGTTAGTTGATGCTGGTTATCTAGAAATCGTCTTGACTGGTATACATACTGGTGGATACGGAGAAGATTTAAAGGATTATAATCTTGCTCAACTATTAAGAGATATTGAAACAAATGTAAAGGGACTTAAACGTCTTCGAATTAGTTCAATAGAAGCTAGTCAGCTATCAGATGAAGTAATCGATGTTTTAAAGCAATCGAATATAGTTGTAAGGCATTTACACATACCAATTCAGTCAGGCTCTGATACTGTACTAAAAAGAATGCGTAGAAAATATACAATGGAATTTTTTGCAAATCGCTTAGACCGTTTAAGAGATGCACTTCCTGATTTGGCGATTACATCAGATGTAATTGTAGGATTTCCGGGAGAGACAGAAGAAGAATTTATGGAAACATATAGCTTTATTCGTGACCAAAGATTTTCTGAACTACATGTTTTCCCTTACTCAAAACGTACAGGTACCCCTGCTGCTAGAATGGAAAATCAAGTGGATGAAGAAATTAAAAACGAACGAGTACACAGACTTATTAGTTTAAATGATCAGCTGGCTGTAGAATATGCATCTCGCTTCGAGGGAGAGGTTCTTGAAATCATCCCAGAGGAAGTTATCACTTCAGAAACGGGAGAAACCATGGTAGAAGGCTATACGGATAATTATTTAAAAGTTGCTATACCTGGCTCTGAGGAACTGATCGGAAAATTAGTAAGAGTAAAAATAACGCGAGCAGGCTATCCTCAAAATATTGGTCAATTTGTTCGTGTGTTAGAAGAAGTTAAAGAGCTAGTTTGACTTAGGTCACTAGCTTTTTTTGTTGGAAGAAACATAGTTGCTTGGCTTTTCTTATGTTTACTAGTAATATTAAGAGGTACGTACAACTAAGAAGGAGATTTTAAAATGACAAATAATATAGCAGCACTTATAGATCATACGTTATTAAAGCAAGATGCTACTAAAAATCAAATTGAAAAACTTTGTGGGGAAGCAAAACAACATGTATTTGCATCTGTTTGCGTTAATCCGACTTGGGTTAGCCTAAGTGCTTCTCTATTAAAAGACTCACCGGTTAAGGTATGTACAGTAATCGGATTCCCATTAGGGGCTAGCACAAGCGAAGTAAAAGCATTTGAAACTACGGATGCTATTGAAAAAGGTGCAGATGAAATAGACATGGTTTTAAACGTTGGAGCTTTAAAAGACGGCGATTTTGATTATGTTCAAAAGGATATTGAAGCAGTAGTACAAGCAGCTAAAGGAAAAGCTATTGTAAAAGTAATTTTAGAAACTTGTTTATTAACAAATGAGCAGATAGCTAAAGCTAGCGAACTATCTAAATTAGCTGGGGCAGATTTTGTCAAAACTTCTACTGGTTTTTCAACTGGAGGAGCAACTGTCGAAGCAGTTAAATTAATGCGCGAAACAGTAGGTCCTGAGCTAGGTGTGAAAGCTTCTGGAGGAGTTAGAAGTCTTGCTGATTTAGAAGCTATGGTTGAAGCAGGAGCTACTAGAATAGGTGCAAGTTCTGGTGTAGATATTGTAAATGGCTTAGAAAGTAAGTCAGATTATTAATTGGTGAATATTTAAAACCAAAGTATTGACCAAGTCTATAATATACGGTATAATTTTTTAGTACATAACACTTGGTTATGTACTGACGTGTGTTCGGAGGGAGGGAAAGAGAGATGTCAAAAACTGTCGTTCGCAAAAACGAATCGCTTGAAGATGCTCTTCGCCGCTTCAAACGTACTGTATCTAAAAGTGGTACAATTCAAGAGGTTAGAAAGCGCGAGTTTTATGAAAAACCAAGCGTGAAACGTAAAAAGAAATCAGAAGCTGCACGTAAACGTAAGTGGTAATTTAATCCCAACCATCCCTACGTTCAAAACACGTACTGTATGATTAACATTTACAATTATGTAAACCGAGAAAATTTATTTTCTCGGTTTATTTTAATTTATAGTTTAAAAGAGATTAGCAGTATGTAATATAGGGAGCACCGAAAAAATCCATAAACGAATAGAATTGAGCACTCGAACGATTATCGTTCAAGTGCTTTTTTTGCTTTTCTGCGTAAAAAAGGGATTTGTAATTATATCTAGAATGTAAAGAAGATATATGGCTATTGAATTCTTATAGCCGAAACTTCTGGAAGGGGTGACATATTGAAAATGAAAGAATTTCAAAACAGTATACTAATGAGAGGCATTACTTTTTAACTAGGGTATTAACCTCTCAAGGTAATGGGAGGAAAAACAAGAGATGATGAATTTAGAAAACATGGTACACGTATTAGCTTCAAATACCGTCGCTCAAAACCTCGTTGAATTGTGGGAAAATGATGAGGGTTCATTAGAACTATGGCGCGCAAGTTCAAACTTTGTATATGCTTTTAAACAAAATCAAAATCAATATTTTTTACGATTTAGTTTTGAACAGGATCAAACTATGGACCAAATAAAAGCTGAGTTAGAGTATATGCAATATGTATACTTAAATGGTTTTCCATCTGTCGTACCAATTCGTTCAAAGAATGGAGAATTAATTGAAACACTAATGGCTCCTGAAGGAACGTATATGGCTGTTGTGTTTAGTAAAGCAAATGGGATTAACATGGATTCGGATGATATTACTGAAATACAGATGGAGAAGTGGGGAAAATCCCTTGGCTCACTACACACTTTGTCGAAAAAATTCGAGCCTGGATTTGTAAGAAGAAAAAGTTGGTTGGACACAGTGGAGCTCATGGAAGGTGTGTTTCAAAGGCACCCTTCGGATCGTATTGCCCTAGAGGAGCTAAATAAAGTTACGTCATGGCTTCAATCGCTACCGAAGGATAATGATACATATGGACTCATACACTATGATTTCCAGCTGGATAATATCTTTTTTGAAGAGAATAAAAATTGTTTCCATGTAATCGACTTTGATGATGCAATGTACCATTGGTATGCGATTGATATTGTAATAGCCCTTGATGATTTTATTGGAGAAGAAAATCCTTCTTCAAAAGTATTAATGCAGTCTTTTTTGAATGGTTATCGCTCTAAAATGAATCTAGAAAATGATATAGTGGCTCAATTTCCACGGTTTCAAAGATATGCGAATTTATATAAATTCTACAAGTTATCGATTTCGCTAGATCATGAAGTCATCATGGATGCTCCGTCTTGGTATGATGGGTTAAGGGGAAAGTTAATGCGCGTGAAAGATGACTTAAGAATGACCTTTCAAAAACCATGGTAAATATAGTGTTGTAGGACAAATAAAGGTATGATTTAGTAGGAATTGAAAAAGGAGACTGGATATTATGCCTGTGGTTTCGGTTGATGGAGAGAAAACACGAAAACGTAACTAACAACTGTATTAGCATATGAATTGCAACCGAATTAACAGTATAAAAAACAAGGAAAATGCCCAGGCTTTTATGCCTGGGCATTTTTTTCGAATCACGTTCTCTTGGCTTGCACCAGGTATTAAGACTATACTCTTGGACCACTGTAATCTCGTCTTCAAATCAATTGACATGAACATAAACAATTAAATTTATCTCATAATCAAAATATTTTTCTTAATAAAATGAAACTTTTAAGATTTTCATCCGTAAACAATAATATACATATAGATGAAGGGAGGTTTAAGTGTGAAATTATCGCGGCTGTTAATTTCTTTTTGTTTGCTGCTTGCCGCTTTTGCTATGTTGACTCCAGCTTTTTCTGCAGACTCCAAGCTAGTCTATAAAGTTCCCGTTTATAAGGAAGTAGAGAATGGTCTGTATGCTTTTTTAAAGCGATCTATTAAGGAAGCGGAGGAAGCAGGAGCAGATGCCATCATCTTCGATATAAACACGCCAGGAGGGTTTGTAAATTCTGCAGAAAGTATCGTGAACTTGTTAGATTCTACCGATATTCGCAAAATAGCCTATATTAATTCAGAGGCATTATCGGCAGGGGCTTACTTAGCATTGCACACAGATGAAATTTATATGTCACCAAATGGTTCTATGGGAGCTGCAGCTGTCATTGACAATGCAGGAAATGCTGCAGACATGAAAGCAACGAGTGCTTGGAAGGCTAAAATGATAAACGCAGCGGAAAGAACTGGTAAAAATCCTATTTATGCTCAGGCAATGGCTGATGAATCCGTAGATCTTCCTCAGTACCGAGCAGGAAAGGGAGAATTGTTAACGCTTTCAGCAAATGAGGCCATAGAAGTAGGTTATTCGGAGGGAACTGTTGCGACATTCGCTGAGTTACTAACTGCAAGCAATCTTGAAGGTGCAAAAGTAGTGGAAACAGAGCAAGCTTTTGTAGAAACTCTCGCGCGTATTGTTACAAATCCAGTAGTAGTTCCTATTTTATTATCTCTAGCAAGTCTTGGCTTGGTTCTTGAGTTATATTCTCCAGGGTTTGGACTTCCTGGTACAGTAGGGTTACTATCATTAGGTCTTTTCTTTTACGGGCATCTTGTAGCTGGATTGGCAGGGTATGAATCCATTATTTTATTGGTTTTAGGTATTATATTAATTATCGCTGAATTTTTTGTACCAGGAGGAATTATTGGTATAATAGGTTTAGCAGCTGTTTTATTTAGTATAATATTAGCAGGTGGTAATCTTTTTTACATGAGTGTTGCTGTTTTAATTGCAATAACAGTAGCTATATTAGGAATGGTGATTATTGTGAAATTCTTTGGTAAAAGAGTGAGATTGTTAAATAAAATGATTTTGACGGATGCTACTACTACTGAACAAGGGTACGTTTCTAATCAAAATCGTTTAGATTTAGTTGGAAAAATAGCAGAGACAATGACACAGCTTAGACCTTCAGGGACTATACGTATTGAGAATGAACGTATCGATGCGGTATCTGATGGTAGTTTTATCGGCAAAGATAAGAAAGTAGTAATTATCAAGGTGGAAGGCTCTCGAATTGTTGTTCGAGAAGCAAGAGAAGGGGAGGCAACACAATGATTTCTTCAGGCATGATTGGTACTATAGTTATTATTGTCATTGCATTCATTTTGTTATCGGTATTTTTAACATTTTTCCCGATAGCACTTTGGATTTCAGCATTGGCTGCAGGAGTTAAAATTAGTATTTTCACATTAGTAGGGATGAGGTTACGTCGAGTAATTCCGTCACGTATCGTAAACCCGCTTATTAAAGCACATAAGGCTGGATTAAATGTAACGATCAATCAATTAGAAAGCCATTACTTAGCAGGTGGTAATGTTGACCGAGTTGTTAATGCATTAATCGCTGCACATCGTGCAAACATCGAGTTGACGTTTGAGCGTGCAGCAGCTATTGACTTAGCAGGTCGTGACGTATTAGAAGCAGTACAAATGTCTGTTAACCCTAAAGTTATTGAAACACCGTTTATCGCCGGTGTAGCTATGAATGGTATTGAAGTAAAAGCAAAAGCACGTATTACCGTTCGTGCCAATATCGATCGTTTAGTCGGTGGTGCTGGTGAAGAAACAATTGTAGCACGTGTTGGGGAAGGGATTGTATCTACAATAGGTTCTAGTACTAGCCATGAACGTGTATTAGAAAATCCTGACCTAATTTCGCAAACTGTGTTATCTAAAGGATTAGACTCTGGTACTGCATTTGAAATTCTGTCGATTGATATTGCGGACGTTGATGTCGGTAAAAATATTGGTGCAGAACTACAAACGGAACAAGCTGAAGCAGATAAGAAAATTGCCCAAGCTAAAGCGGAAGAACGTCGTGCAATGGCTGTAGCATCTGAGCAAGAGATGAAAGCAAAAGTTGTCGAAATGCGCTCTAAAGTTGTTGAAGCAGAGGCAGAGGTTCCTCGCGCAATGGCTGAAGCACTTCGTGAAGGTAACATGGGTGTCATGGATTACATGAATTATAACAACATTAAAGCGGACACTGGTATGAGAGACTCAATTAGCAAGGTAGGAAATGACAAGCCTTCAACGGATGAGTTGAAAGACTAGTATTAGCTCAGGAAGGAGGACTTCTCCTTGGAAGGTTTAATAATACCATTAATAATTATTATCCTTAGTTCATTGTTTGGCAGAAAGAAGCCGGAAGAAAAGCCGGCTCCCAAACCTGCACCTCGTAACACCCAAAATGCTCCACAGCAAAAACCTGTTAACCCAAATCCCTTTAAAAGCTTAGGGGATTTAGCAAAAGAGTTTCAGCAGGAGCAACAACAAGCTAGACCCGAAAGAAAACAAACACCTAGAAAGCAAGCTCCAAAACAAGTAGTACAGGCAGCAGCTCCTCCTATTGTTGAAAAAGTCGGAAGAGAAGTAGGGAGAGATCAAGGTGTACCGAGGTCAACAGGCCGTCTTTCTGTCCATCAAGTGGGACCTACAAATATAACAAAAAAATCGGTCGTTCAAGAAATAATGCCCGATACAAAAGAAGAGCTAATGCGCGCCATTGTCTTATCAGAGATATTAGCTCCGCCAAAATCTAAAAGATAACTCATGAACACCCCTTTACATGCATAAATTCATGTAAAGGGGTGTTTTTTATCAAACAATTATTTCCACTCCATGCGAGTATTATGATTGATAACTTTGATGACATTATATTAGATTATGAAATTTCTCTTCTTCGGTTAACAGATACGGAGTTAGTCTGTTCCTACAACCATTATCTTCTAGAAATAAAAGCAGACCGTTTGTCTATAAAGTCCATGTCGATGGAGCGCCTTCATCTTCAGGTAGACAAACTCCTTCACTTTAAATTAATTAGGAAGGAAAGCAGCTGATGCCACAACAATTAATTAGGATCCAATTGCCAAGCTCTACTGATCAGTTTCTATTATTTCAAAAGCTGTTATCACAACAAATTGAAGTATATCGGGTGTATAGCACAGAAGAAAGCTTGTTCTTTTCTATCAAACGTAAGGATCTTAAAGAGTTTAGAAAGATAAGGAAAACATTGAAGATTCCTGTGCATCTAAAAGATGAGACAAAAAATCGTACGATTTCTTTATATTCATATTCCATAATCGGGGTAATCTTTTTTTTCATAATACCAGTGGTTTTGGCACAATTTATATGGAAGATCAATATTGACTCTTATACGCCAGAAAGCAATATTCTAATTACAGAACAACTGAAAGAAATGAAAATTAAAGAACGTATACGTATTTCTTCTTTACCGTCAGAACAAGAAATTCGGCAAAAGTTACTTTTAAAGCATAAGGAGTTCTCTTGGATACACTTCACGCAATCAGGTTCCACTTTAACAGTGACTCCGATGCTTGCTCCAATCACGAAGGAGAGAGAAGTGAAAAATGCTCCTGCATCTCATCTTATTGCTAAAAGAAGCGGCGTTGTTACAGACTTTGAGTTAGTAAAAGGAGTTAGAGCAGTCGAGAAGAATGCTGCTGTAAAAAAAGGTGACATACTTGTAAACGGCTTTGTTACTCAGGGAGAAAAACGAATTATAACTAGCGCAGAGGGCAAGGTCTATGCAAGTTATTGGATAGAGCTTAACTTCGAACTTCCCAAAAAAGTGACCATTGTAAAGCCGACTACTAGAGAAGTGCTGATTGAGAAAAAATCCAATAACAGCAATGAATATTGGAAGGAAATAGCTATGCCTAGATTCTTACAGCCATATTTTAAAGCGGGCTATGTACAGGGCAGTGAAAAAGTTACCTATGACTTAGATGAAGAATCGGTAGAGCATTTAGTTCGACCTTTATTATTTCAAAAAATTATGAATGATTTACCGAGGGGCACTCAAATCTTAGAAGATAAAGTTTTACAGATGTCTATAGAAAATGATAAAGTTAAAGGAAAGATATTATTACTAATAAATGAAAATATTGCAACACCACAAGTTATACCCCAAGGAGACGACACATGAGCCAACAAAAACAATTAGATATTAATCTACAGGATCCAACTGAAGCAGTAATGCTGCTTGGTATTTCAGATAAGAATATTAAACTGATTGAAGAAGAGTTGAAGGTGCAGTTGATCACCAGAGGAGAACTAATACAAATTGCTGGTGAAGAACAAAATGTAGAAGATGCAAGGCAGCTAATCATACAACTTCTACTTGTAATTCGAAAAGGTATTAATATTAACCTTCGAGACGTAACCACAGCTATAGAAATGAGTGCAAATGGAACAATTGAATATTTTGCAAGTCTTTATGATGAAGAAATAGCTCGAAATACTAAAGGGAAGGCAATACGGGCAAAAACCATTGGACAAAGAGAGTATGTCCACGGTATTAGACATACTGATTTAACGTTTGGAATTGGACCAGCCGGTACGGGAAAAACTTACCTTGCTGTAGTAATGGCTACACAAGCTTTAAAAAATGCACACGTTAAGAGAATCATTTTAACACGTCCAGCAGTTGAGGCAGGGGAAAGTCTAGGATTCCTACCAGGAGATCTAAAAGAGAAGGTAGACCCTTATTTACGTCCTTTGTATGATGCATTACATGATGTATTAGGAACAGAGCAAACGGATCGCCTTATGGAACGTGGTACAATAGAAATTGCTCCTCTTGCCTATATGCGTGGTAGAACGTTAGATGATGCTTTTGTTATTCTGGACGAGGCCCAAAATACTACAAAAGCTCAAATGAAAATGTTCTTAACACGATTAGGCTTTGGTTCAAAAATGGTCATAACTGGAGATAAAACTCAAATAGATTTACCAAAAGGTGCAGAGTCAGGTCTCATAGTAGCAGAAAAAATACTACAACAAGTTTCTGGCATACACTTCCAATATTTAGAGCAAGGCGACGTAGTACGTCACCCATTAGTTGCTAAAATTATATCTGCATATGAAGAGCAGTAGTCAATAAGTTAAACGTGAAATCATCAACTTGATTTCACGTTTTTATTTCTTTTTAAAGGCAGTTAATTCCTTAGAACCTCTCCATACTAGCTGTTTGAGAGGAAGAGAACTTCTGTGGGGATAGCTCAAGCTCCAAACCAAAGCAGGAGCAAAAGCCACGAAAAATTGGAAGGCGTGCCCCTAGGGAAGTATCCTACCAAATATAATTGGAATTGAAACCCGAAAACTTTATCTGATCGTAGAATTTTTGAGATTTTTTATTTTCCTTGCATAGAAGATGAACCAGTTACCGCCAGATAACGTCATCATTCTAACTATAAACCAGTCATTTCAGATAAATTGGTCAAATTTTGAAAATATAAGGTATAATAAAGAGAATAGTAGACGAGGGGATGATAGGATGAAGTCTTTAATGATCAAGTGGAGAAAATGGCGAGAAAGTAAATATCTCCCTTTAATTATTATCCTTCTAACTTCCATAAGTATGTTTCTATTGGTTAAGGGAAGCGTGCAAGAAAATACATATGATATATCTTTAATGAACTTAGCACCTGAAACCATCCGTTCAGTTAAAACGATGGAAGACCCAATAAAAACTGAAGAAGAAAAAGACCAGGCTGCTTCAGAAGTAAATCCCGTCTATCAATTTCAGGATGAAACAGCTGAAAATCAGGCGACTATCATTGAGTCTATTTTCGATAGTGTAATAGAGATTAAGCAATCTATCACAAGTGATGAGCCTGAAGCAGCAACAGATAGTCTTCAAAGACTAAAAAAAGAAATGAACGTTCTAGCAGAAAATGCTAGCTTTGTACCGTTAACTGACGATGCACTGAGTATATTATTAAGTCAAAACATAGCAACTATAAATGATGTTAAAGAAAAGCTTCCGATCCTAGTAGAAGAAACATTAAGTGAACCGATTAGGAATGAAAATTTAGGTACAGAAAGAGATAAGGTTGTTCAGAAAGTCCGAACTACTTTTAATTATCCAGATAATTTTATGAGCGTTTTAGTATCTATTGCTCGGGGCTCCATTATAGCTACAGAAACAAAAAACGATGAACTAACGGAGCTACGCATGGAACAAGCTAGAGCTAGCGTTGAACCAACTAGAATATTACAAGGTCAAATACTCGTTCAAAAAGGGGAAATTGTCAGTAAAGATGTGTATCGTCAACTAGAGCTATTAGGAATGCTGACTGATAAATCATCTTATAAACAATATATAGGTGTAGCTCTTTTTGTATTGATGACAATGTGGGTGCTTTTCGGACAAACCATTCGTTTCAAAGACCCTAATGTTATCAACGTGAAAAATCTGATTGTTGTGGCTTTTAGTGTTATTGTATCCGTCTTGATGATGAAAGTGCTACAATCAGTAGCGTACAATTTTGATGTTGTTATTGCATTTTTGTTTCCTACTGCAATGGTATCCATGTTAGTTTATATTCTAGTCAATGAAAGAGCGGCTTTTATATCTAGCTTTGTCGTAGCGGCCTATGCAGGGATTATTTTTCAAGAAGGATATACGAATATCTTTCAAATGGAAGTTGCTTTATACATACTCTTTGGTGGTATAGCAGGGGTTTTTGCCGTACAGCGTATGTACAATAATTCTCAAATTTTACGTTCAAGCTTAATTGTTGCGTCTATAAATTTAACGTTTATCTTATTTTATCTGTTAATGACAAAGACAACTTATGAGTTTGTTGATGTAGCTTTCTATATTGGCGCTGCATTAATATCTGGTATATTATCCGGGGCTCTTACACTTGGTATTTTGCCTTTCTTTGAGTCGCTTTTTGGAATCTTATCCACAATGAGGCTCATAGAACTTTCTAACCCAAATCATCCATTACTTAAGAAAATTTTAACTGAAACCCCAGGTACGTATCATCACAGTCTGATGGTGGCAAACTTAGCAGAAGCAGCTTGTGAGGCAATCGGAGCGAATGGCTTGCTAGCTAGAGTTGGATGTTATTATCATGATATCGGAAAAACCAATCGACCTGGGTTCTTTATAGAAAACCAAGTGAACGGCTATAATCCACATGATAACCTTTCTCCAGAAGCTAGCAGGGATATTATTATTTCTCATGCAACAGATGGGGCAAATATTTTAAAGAAACATAAGCTGCCGAAAGAAATCGTAGATGTGGCGGAACAGCACCACGGCACTAGTTTGTTGAAATTCTTTTATTATAAAGCGAAAGAAAGTAATCCTAATACTACTGAGGAGTCCTATAGATATCCTGGGCCAAAGCCACAGACGAAAGAAATTGCAATTATTTCAATTGCAGATAGCGTAGAAGCTGCTGTAAGGTCCATGAAGGAACCAAATGGAGAGAAAATCCACAGTCTGATTAAATCCATTATTAAAGATAAGGTAATTGATGGACAATTAGACGAATGCGACTTATCATTCAAAGAAATAAAGAAAATTGAAGAAAGCTTCTGCTCTACTATGAATGGCACATTTCATTCGAGAATAGAATACCCTAAATAAATAGTAAGGAGTCAATAATATGTTAGAACTAGATTTAATGGACGAAACAAATACTTTAACTAAAGAAGCTATTGCACTAGTAGAAAAAGTACTCCAATCTGCAGCAGGGCAATTGAATGTAAAAAATGAGAGCGAAGTAAGTGTTACGTTTGTTACAAATGATCAAATTCAAGAAATCAATAAAAATTATCGGAACAAAGATATGCCTACAGATGTAATATCTTTTGCTATGGAAGAAATGGGTGAAGGGGAAATAAAAATTAAAGACGCTGACATACCCACATTGCTTGGAGATATCATTATTTCTGTAGAACGTACGATTGAACAAGCGCAAGCATACGGGCATACCTTTGAACGCGAGCTTGCTTTTTTAGCCGTCCATGGTTTTTTACACCTATTAGGGTATGATCATGGGACAGAAGAAGAAGAAAAAGAAATGTTTGGTCTACAGGAGAAAATTTTGCAGGAGTTTGGTTTGAAGCGTGAAGGCCATGAACTTTCATAAGTTTGGGAAGTCCTTTGTCTATGCTACACAGGGAGTTATACATGCTATAAAGACAGAGCAGAATTTCCGGCTACATTTGCTTGCTGCAGGTATAGTATTCCTTGCAAGTTTATTAACTGGCCTCTCTAAATGGGAGTGGATAATCGTTGTTATGCTCATTTTTGGGATGTTCATGATAGAATTAGTTAATACGTCCGTAGAAAGAATTGTAGACCTTGCTTCTCCGGACTTCCATCCTTTAGCCAAACAGGCTAAGGATCTTGCTGCAGGCGCATGTCTAATCTATGCGCTCTGCACAGTAATAGTAGGTTTAATTATATTCATACCGAAATGGTCGGTAATCTTATTTTAAAGGTGTGATTTTATATGAAGAAAGAAGAATTACTAAAAGCATCTATCACAGCCATGGAAAAAGCATACGTTCCGTATTCCAAATTTCCTGTGGGAGCAGCTTTACTTACTAAAAGTGGAGAAGTTATATTAGGCTGTAATATTGAAAATGCATCTTTTGGGTTAACAAACTGTGCTGAGCGAACTGCCGTTTTTAAAGCTGTGTCAGAAGGTATAAAAGACTTTACAGCAATAGCTATCGCTGGAGATACAGATGGACCAATTTCACCATGCGGAGCATGTAGACAAGTTTTAGCGGAGTTCTGCGAGCCTAATATGCCCGTATATTTAACAAACTTAAAAGGAAATGTAACAGAAACGACGGTATCAGAATTATTGCCTGGAGCTTTTACAACGGAGGATTTAAATTATGCTGCAAAACAATGAAGGATATAAATCAGGATTCATATCAATAATCGGACGACCAAATGTAGGTAAATCTACATTTCTAAACCGTGTAATAGGGCAAAAGATAGCAATAATGAGTGATAAGCCACAAACGACTCGCAACAAGGTACAAGGAGTTCTTACTTTAGATCAAAGTCAAATGATTTTTATTGATACCCCGGGTATTCATAAGCCTAAGCATAAATTAGGTGACTTTATGTTAAAAGTTGCAAAAAATACGCTACGTGAAGTAGATGTAATTATATTTATGGTAAATGCTACAGAGCCAAGAGGTAAAGGTGATGAATTTATCATTGATCTCTTAGAAAAAAACGAAACTCCAGTATTTTTAGTGATCAATAAAATAGACCAAGTACATCCAGATGATTTAATCGGAATAATTGAGTCTTATAAAGATAAATATGACTTTGCTGAAATCGTTCCTATTTCTGCTCTTCAAGGTAATAATGTAGAAAGACTATTAGAAACAATCCAATCATATTTACCGGAAGGTCCACAATATTATCCAGCGGACCAAGTAACTGACCACCCAGAGAGATTTATCATCTCTGAACTGATCCGTGAGAAAGTATTGCACTTGACTAGAGAAGAAATACCACACTCAATTGCAGTTGTAATTGACAAGATAAAAAAAGAAGAAGATACAGATAAAGATATGATCCGTGTTATGGCTACTATTATTGTAGAACGTGATTCTCAAAAAGGTATTGTAATCGGTAAAAGAGGTGCACTTCTAAAAGAAGTTGGGACAAGAGCTCGTCATGATATTGAAATGCTTTTAGGAACTAAAGTATTCCTAGAACTTTGGGTGAAGGTTCAAAAGGATTGGCGCAATAAATCTGCCCATCTAAAAGATTATGGATTTAGAGAAGACGAATATTAATATAGAGGAAGCATAGAAGGAAGGGAAGGCTTTTGCTTCAAAAGGTAGAAGGGATTGTCTTACGTACCTCCTCCTACGGAGAAACAGATAAAGTAGTAACTATATTCTCTCGAGAGCTTGGTAAAAGGGCTGCGATGGCTCGTGGAGCTAAAAAGCCAACTAGCCGTCTGTCTTCAATCTCCCAGCCTTTTACGTATGCTTATTTTTTAATACAACAAGGGAGAGGGATGGGGTCTCTTCAACAAGGTGAAATAATTGACTCGATGCGTGTCATTCGAGAAGATATTTTTACTACAGCTTATGCTAGTTTTATTATGGAGCTAGTAGATAAACTAATTGATGATGAATCTCCTAAACCGCATGTGTTTACAATTTTACAGCAAGCATTAGAGGCAATATCAGAGGGCTATGATCCAGAAGCCATTAGCTTGTTTGTTGAGTGGAAGATGTTATCCGTAGCTGGAATATATCCGGTACTTCACCAGTGTGCCAATTGTGGAGCAACAGATGGGGAATTTGCATTCTCTTTTGCTCAAATCGGTTTTTTATGTCATCGTTGTTTTACAATTGACCCTTATTTAATCCGCTTAACACCCTCACAGGTGAAGCTGATCCGAACATTTTATACCGTTCCTATTGACCAGGTTGGTAAGCTAACTTTGAAAAAAGAGACGAAGGGCTTTATAAAAAAAATCGTCCGGACCATATACAATGAGCAGGTTGGAGTTCGTTTAAAATCTCAAGGGTTTCTAGACCAAATGGAAAAAACCCCTGAGTTTTTCCAGCCTAAAAAAGATTCTCATTCGGAAGAATAATTCCGGATGAGTTTTTTTATAGGAAATAATAAATAAAAAAAGCCTGCAAATTGTATCCGTAATTGGATTTGTTTTGCAGGCTTAAATTATTTTAATATACTTCTAATTAAAATTGTATTTGCTCTTCAATATAAGCTTTTACATCTGAAATAGGCATTCTTGTTTGTTCCATTGAATCGCGATGACGCACTGTAACTTGGCCGTCCGTTTCGGAATCAAAGTCATACGTGATACAGAATGGTGTACCGATTTCATCTTGGCGACGGTAACGTTTACCAATCGATTGAGACTCATCATAGTCCACCATGAAATGCTTGCTAAGGTCAGAGAATAAAGCAGTTGCACCTTCAGATAGCTTCTTCGATAAAGGCAAAATCGCTGCTTTTACCGGAGCTAGAGCAGGGTGGAAGCGTAAAACTGTTCGTTGGTCGTCGCCTTCTAGCTGCTCCACGTCATAAGCCTCGCATAAGAATGCCAATGTTACACGGTCAGCACCTAGAGATGGCTCGATGCAATATGGTACATATCTTTCATTGGTTACTGGGTCGATATAATTGAAATCTTCACCAGAGTGTTCCATATGCTGCTTCAAATCGAAGTCAGTTCTATCGGCAATACCCCATAGTTCACCCCAACCGAATGGGAATTTATATTCAATGTCTGTTGTTGCATTCGAGTAATGCGAAAGTTCGTCGTCAGAGTGGTCTCTTAAACGAATGCTATTCTCCGAAACACCTAAGTTAAGTAGCCATTCGCGGCAATAATTGCGCCAAAACTCAAACCATTCCATGTCTTCACCAGGTTTACAGAAAAACTCTAGCTCCATTTGTTCAAATTCTCTCGTACGGAACGTGAAGTTACCAGGAGTGATTTCATTTCTGAAACTTTTTCCTACTTGGGCAATACCGAATGGCATTTTTTTACGCATAGAACGCTGTACATTTTTATAGTTTACAAAAATACCTTGTGCTGTTTCTGGACGTAAAAAGATTTCGTTCGTAGAAGATTCCGTTACACCTTGGAACGTTTTGAACATCAAGTTAAATTGACGAATTTCCGTGTAATCATATGCACCACAAGAAGGACAAACTACATTATGCTCCTTCATGATTTCTTCCATTTTCTCAAAGGACAGGCCATCTATTACCATTTCAATTCCTTTTTTATCTAATGCATCCTCGATGATTTTATCCACTCGGTGACGTGATTTACATTTTTTACAGTCGATCATTGGATCATTGAAGTTACCAATATGACCTGAAGCGACCCATGTTTTTGGGTTCATAAGAATAGCAGCATCTAAACCTACATTATATGGTGACTCTTGTACAAATTTTTTCCACCAAGCTTTTTTTACGTTGTTTTTAAGCTCTACTCCAAGTGGACCGTAATCCCATGTATTTGCCAAACCTCCATAAATTTCAGAGCCAGGGAATACAAAGCCTCTTTGTTTTGCTAAACTTACTACATTTTCCATTGAAAATTCCATTTGACATACCTCCATTTTGATAAAAGCTTTTAAAGAAAAAATGAAACAAAAAAACTCGTCTCCGGGCCTCAATAGCCCGGGGACGAGTTTATAACCCGCGGTTCCACCCCGATTGGTTGTATGTATGACAACCCTCTTTAAAAACTTAAGCTCCAAGCTGCCGTTTCCTGTAGATGTGGTCTTTCACTGTCACCACTCGCTTTATGTTACAGTACTTATAATGCTCTTCAACGCTTTAATATTATTGATGATTGTATCATATGCTTCTTTATTTAGCAATGTGATGGATAATGGTATATAATTATTTAGAATAAGTATAACTAAGTATAAACTTTGAGGCGGTGAGTCCAATCGAACTCAACAAACGGCAAGTCGAAATTTTGGACATTGTAAAAGGGAATGGACCTATTACTGGTGAACAAATTGCAGAACGACTTAATCTGACTAGGTCAACTCTAAGACCTGATCTTGCGATATTAACGATGGCTGGCTTTCTGGATGCTCGACCTCGTGTAGGTTATTTTTACTCAGGTAAGAAAACCAGTCAGGCAATCTCTGATAGCATTGCACAAATGCTCGTAAAGGATTTTCAGTCTATCCCCGTTGTTGTAGAAGAAAGTATGTCGGTTTACGATGCAATATGCCATATGTTTTTAGAGGATGTTGGCTCTTTGTTTGTCGTTGATAAAAAATCAGTATTATCCGGTGTGCTTTCTAGGAAAGACTTTTTACGAACAAGTATCGGAAACCAAGACTTAACCAAAATGCCGGTACATATGATTATGACTAGGATGCCAAATATTACGTATTGTCTGAAGGAAGATACATTAATTGAGGTAGCTAATAAATTAATGAGTCGGCAAATAGATTCGTTACCGGTAGTAAAAGAGTCGAAAGACGGTCTAGAGATTGTTGGAAGAATAACTAAAACAAATATTACACGTGCCTTCTTATCTTTAGCTGATGACCATGATTTATGAGGAGTGAAAGAATGAAAATGTTAAACCTATTTATTGTCTCAGACTCCATTGGGGAAACTGGCGAGCTAGTAGCTAGAGCTGCAGTAAGCCAATTTAGACCAGGTCTGCAGCATACCAAACTAAAAAGATTTACCCATATCGATTCTTTGGATCATATAAAAGAAATTACTGCTTTAGCTAAAGACCAGAATGCAAGTATCTTATATACATTAGTTCAACAGGAAATGAGAGAAGCTATTGTTAAGTATTGCAAAGAATATGACTTAGAGTGTGTAGATCTTATCGGCCCTGTAATTAATCTACTCGAAAAGAAACTAGATGAAAAATCTTTTGAAGAGCCTGGTCTCGTTCGAAAGCTGGATGAAGATTACTTTAAAAAAATTGAAGCAGTAGAGTTTGCTGTAAAATATGACGATGGTAGAGATCCAAGAGGGTTATTGCAGGCGGATATTGTACTAATAGGTGTCTCCCGCACTTCTAAAACACCTTTATCGCAATACTTGGCAAACAAACGGTATAAGGTTGCGAACGTACCATTAGTACCAGAAGTAGAGCCGCCAGAAGAACTTTTCCAAATAGATCCTTCGAAATGCTTCGGTCTTATCATTACTCCTGACAAATTAAACTCCATTAGAAGAGAAAGACTAATCGCAATTGGTCTTAAAGATGATGCTTCTTACGCCAAAGTGGAACGTATTAATGAAGAAATTGCGCATTTTCAAAAAGTGGTAGAAAGAATTGGCTGTAAGGTTATTGATGTGACAAATCGAGCGGTAGAAGAAACAGCAAATCTAGTAATAACTCAAATTCAACAAAAATAATTTGAAATTTTGGACCGATTCACAATTGTGAAAAGGTTTTTTTATGTACGAAAGCGAATTAAATGTATAGATTAATATATTGAAATGTTTTATAATATTTATTTGTGGAAAAAAGAAATTTTTCGTATTATCATGTAAATATTTTGTCGATTCTTGCAGGATTTTTCTTAAGTCTCTCGAATTAATACTAAGTAGTAAGTAAAGATGGTGAATTCATGAATCGTATAGAAGAAGAAGTAATCGAACAAGTTAGAAATAATACAGACATAGTTGATGTAATTAGTGAATTTGTTCAGCTTACAAAAAGAGGTAGAAACTTTTTCGGTCTCTGTCCATTTCATGGTGAACAAACCCCATCTTTTTCTGTCACTCAAGAAAAGCAAATTTTTCATTGCTTTGGCTGTGGAGCTGGTGGAAATGTAATTACGTTTTTAATGGACATTGAGAATCTCTCATTCCATGAAGCTGTTAGTAAATTAGGTAGCCGTCTTGGAATGCAGATTGAACATAAGGCAACCGAAGTTTCTGAAGAGAAAGCACCGGTCTCCAAAGAAGTATCTCTTATGAAAAAAGCGCATGAATTTGCTAGCGAATATTTTCATCATCTTTTACTTCACACGGAGGAAGGAGAAAATGCATTACATTACTTACAAGAAAGAGGGTTTTCTACCGAACTCATCGAAAAGTATAAAATAGGATGGTCATTGCCTAGCTGGGATGCCCTAACTACCTTATTAGAGAGAAAAGGTATGGATTTGCAAGAAATTGAGAAAACTGGACTTATTATTAGAAAAGAAAATGAATTGAAGTATTTTGACCGCTTTCGTGGAAGAATTATGTTTCCCGTTTTCGACGAAACTGGCCATGTAGTTGCGTTCTCTGGAAGGATTCTTGGTAAGAAAGAAAATGAAGCCAAATATTTAAATAGTCCTGAATCCCCTATCTTTCAAAAAAGCCAGATACTCTATAACTTAGATAAAGCGCGACTAGACATTAGGAAAAAACGCAACGTGGTTATTTTTGAAGGCTTTTTAGATGTTATATCGGCGTCTAAAGCGGGTATAACAAATGGTGTTGCAACAATGGGAACAGCATTAACGTCTCAACATATAACCAAGCTGAATAGATTAACCTCCAATGTTACCCTTTGTTTCGATGGAGACAAAGCAGGGATGGAAGCAGCAAAAAGAGCAGCAATCTCTTTACAAGGGCAAAATATTCAGACAGAGGTTGCTATTATTCCGGATGCCATGGATCCAGATGATTATATTAAGAATTATGGGGAAGAAGCTTTTAAGGAGAAAATTATTGAAAAGCCCCATTCTTATCTTTCATTTATGATGATTGTTTCCAAAAGAGATAAGAATTTTAATAACGAAAATGATACCCTTCAGTATATTCAAGAAATATTGGAAATACTGAGTGAGAGAAACTCTTCTGTAGAAAGGGATCTGTATATTCGACAGCTTTCTCAGGAAACAAATGTATCCGAAGAAGCTATCTATCAACATTTACGGAAAATACAGGGGAAAAAAGCAAGAGACACTAAAAGTAGTAATCATAGCAACAATTCAACTCCTTTAGGTGCTCCTCAAGAGCTGCCTAAAAAGAAACGAACACTGTCAGCTGATGAAAGAGCAGAAAGAATCTTATTAGCACATATGCTCCATAATCCGCAGGTAATTGACATTGCAATTAGAACTATAAGTGATGGCCCATGTTTTATAAGGGACGCATACGAAGCTGCGTATGTTCGTTTGATGGGGTATTACGAAGATTATCCGGAAGGTGACTATCAACGGTTTTTAGAAGTATTAAACGACGGTGAATTAAGGAAAATAGTAATGGAAGCTGCGCTCTCAGAACGTGATCCAGAACATGAAACTGAGGAAGTCATGGACTGTTTGCGCCATATTAGAAAATACCGGATTGAGCAGCAAATTGGGCAAAAGTTACATGAAGCTAAAGAGGCTGAAAAAATGACGGATATAACTAAAGCGCTCCAACTGGCACAAGAGGCCATTCAGTTAAAAAAATCTTTAGTAAATTTTCAATAATCATCCGGTAGTAAAAGGAGGAATTCTTATGGCGGACAAGTCTGAACGTACAAAAGAAACGGACATCGAATTATCATTATTAGAAGCAAAGAAACAACTGATTGAGTTAGGTAAAAAGAATGGTGAGGTAACTTATCATGATATAGCAGATAAATTAGCGTCTTTCGATTTAGAATCAGACCAAATCGAGGAATTCATTGATCAGCTAGAAGGCAAGGGTATTGAACTTGGACGTAAAGCTGGAGATGAGGAAGATTTAGATCGTTTGATGAAGGGGAAGGAAGAAGAAACTTTTGACCTTAATGATTTAAGTGTTCCCCCAGGTGTTAAAATCAATGATCCTGTACGTATGTACTTAAAAGAAATTGGTCGAGTAGATCTTTTAAAGGCATCAGAAGAGATTGCACTTGCTGAAAGAATAGAGCAAGGTGATGAAGAAGCGAGAAAGCGTCTAGCAGAGGCGAATCTACGTCTAGTTGTAAGTATTGCGAAGCGATATGTTGGTCGTGGAATGCTTTTCTTAGATTTGATTCAAGAAGGAAATATGGGTCTTATCAAAGCCGTAGAGAAATTCGATCACAGAAAAGGTTTTAAATTCAGTACGTATGCTACTTGGTGGATTCGCCAGGCCATAACTCGTGCAATTGCAGACCAAGCAAGAACTATTCGTATACCAGTGCATATGGTTGAAACTATTAATAAGCTGATTCGTGTGCAACGTCAATTACTTCAAGACTTAGGCCGTGAGCCTTCTCCAGAAGAAATCGGAGAAGAAATGGATCTTCCAGCAGAAAAAGTTCGTGAAATTTTAAAAATTGCTCAAGAGCCTGTTTCCTTAGAAACACCTATTGGGGAAGAAGATGACTCACATTTAGGTGATTTTATTGAAGATGCCGATGCACAGTCACCATCGGATCATGCAGCATATGAGCTTCTTAAAGAGCAATTAGAAGATGTACTAGATACTTTAACTGACCGTGAAGAAAATGTACTCCGTTTACGATTTGGTTTAGATGATGGACGTACAAGAACACTTGAAGAAGTTGGAAAAGTTTTTGGTGTTACTCGTGAACGTATTCGCCAAATTGAAGCGAAGGCTTTAAGAAAATTACGCCATCCTTCTAGAAGCAAGCGTTTAAAAGATTTCTTAGAATAATCAAGAGACATCCTGATAAAGGGTGTCTTTTTTACAGTATTTTTTAGTGCCTTATTTCTCCTGAAAAGTGGGATTACCCATCTCACTTTTCTTTTTATTTCAAGGTGTTCGTAAAATGCACTTGAAACTAGCCGAAAAGATTAGTATAAAGAGATATAAGGGAAAAGAGGATGGATATGTCTATTCAACGAAAAAAAGTAATATTGAATGAGATTGCTTTTTGGAAGCAAAACAAGCTACTTCCCGAGCATTACTGTGATTTTCTCACAGCTCTTTATGCTCAAGGGGAAGGAGAGGGAACCGAAGTAATCAACGATGGCATACTAGCAAAGGAAGCAAAAAAGTCAAAGCTGAAAGTAACCTCGGCTACTTCCGTTATAAGTCTTATTACTCTCGCACTTTTAGGCTCACTAGTTTTCATCACAACGGCCATTATAATACCTATTATTTTATCGGGACTTGCAATTCTAGTTTTTACATACTTATCTATTAAAAAGTTTAGTAAAAGTTCAATCTTATCACCCTTACTATTAGTATTTTCTGCGTTATTACTATTAGGAATTACTTTTAAAATATGGGAAGCCTTTTTCATAACGGAGCCTACTACACTAGTAATTATGATTGCAGTTAACTGCATATTATGGTTATTTTCTGGCTTACGATTGAAGCTAATTTATTTTACTATTTCCGGTATTGTGGGACTCTTATTGATATTTGTATACATCTCCATTACATTTTTTACATAGAATACAATTTTTAATGATTGAAATTTCACGTTACCAGTGGAATTTCATTTTTTTTTTAGTTAATGAACCTACACATGCACCTAAGCAATGGGATAATGGCTTATCGGGTGTTCCATAGAAAGCTGCTGACTGGAGTGGAGATCAATTTTACTTTCTGTGAAATGTATGTAGATTTTATATTTCTCTATTGGAACTAAAAGATTAATAAAGAAAAATAGATTCAAATTCGTTTTAATATGATTATTTACATAATCTTTTGTATAATAAAAAAGTAAGCGTTTTTATTTACAAAGGGGATGGAATAAAATGAATTTTGATTTAACGCAGGAACACCAAATGATTCGTAAAACGATTCGAGAGTTTGCTAGTGAGGTTGTAGCTCCCGGAGCAATTGAGCGAGACAAAACGAAGGAATTTCCAAAAGAAATCTTTAAACAGTTAGCCGACATGGGGATGATGGGCTTACCGTTTTCAGAGGAGTATGGTGGAGCAGGAGCTGATACAGTTAGCTTTGCTATTGTGACTGAAGAATTGAGTCGTGCCTGTGCATCAACTGGTATTACCTATTCAGCTCATATATCACTAGGCGGAGCACCGCTAAGCTTGTTCGGAACAGAAGAACAAAAACAAAAGTACTTAGTTCCAATTTGTACAGGAGAATCTTTAGGTGCTTTTGGATTAACGGAGCCAAATGCTGGATCAGATGCTGGGGGAACTCAAACAACTGCAAAAGAAGAAGGTAATGATTTTGTTATAAATGGAAGCAAGGCGTTTATTACAAACGCTAGTTATGCAAAACATCTTGCACTGACTGCTATTACAGGTATGTCAGATGGTAAAAAAGAGATTTCTGCTATTATAGTTCCAACTGATGCAGATGGTTTTACAGTAATTGATAACTATGAAAAAATGGGGTTAAATGCCTCTAACACGACTGAATTAGTGATAGAAAATGTTAGAGTACCTCAAGAAAACTTATTAGGTAAACGAGGAAATGGTTTCAGACAATTTCTTGTTACGTTAGACGGTGGAAGAATAGGAATAGGTGCAATGGCAGTAGGGATTGCTCAAGCTGCATTTGACCGAGCTCTCCAATATTCCAAGGAACGTAAACAGTTTGGAAAAACATTATCAGAGTTTCAAATTACACAGTTTAAACTAGCAGATATGGCAATGAAGATTGAATTAGCAAGAACGATGGTGCATAAAGCTGCTTGGTTAAAGGACCAAGGACGACCGTTTGGTAAAGAGGCATCTATGTGTAAACTATATGCTTCTGAAATTGCAATGGAGGTTGCTGATCAAGCGATTCAGCTTCATGGCGGATATGGATATATGAAAGAATATGAAGTAGAACGCTATATGAGAGATGCGAAACTTCTTGAAATTGGAGAAGGTACTTCCGAGGTACAACGAATGGTAATAGCTAGACATATTGGTTGTTAAACATTAAAAATATGTCGATTTTGTCACAAAGCTATAAAACTTTCTTCAATAACACTTTTCGTTTTCGACACAATGGAGTACAATATGAGTGTTGACTAATTCTATATTAGAAAAGAATGTATAAAAGAAGGAGGGTTAACTATGCAAAAGAATCCAATTATCCCATTTATACTTATTATGGCATTTGGTATCGGTTTAATTTTCTTCCTATCTATCGATGGAGTAGGTAATAAAGCAGAAATTACGGCTGAACATGAAGCTGCTGAAGGCGGAGAATCTGCTGAAGGTGGAGAAGAAGCTACTGCTGGTGAATTCGATCCTGAAGCACTTGCTCAAGGAAAATGTATCAGCTGTCACGGTAACACTTATGAAGGCGGAATGGGGCCATCATTAGTGGGTACAGCATTGTCTGAAGATGAAATTAAAGACATTTTAGCTAATGGTAAAGGTTCAATGCCTGGTGGTTTAGTACCAGAAGCAAACCTGGATGAAATGGCTGCTTGGGTCAAATCTCTAGGTGAATAAGATTTTAAGAAAAGACCTCTAGATTCTTTCTAAGAATCGAGGTCTTTTTTTATTTTTGTTATAATAATGGTGAGGTGTATAGAATGAATGCGAAAAACTTATCAGATAGACTGAAAACTGTGGCATCCTTTGTCGAACAGGATACAATTTTAGCGGATATAGGAAGTGACCATGCTTATCTTCCATGTTACTTGGTCCACCAATCCATAATCTCTAAAGCAATTGCTGGAGAGGTAGTAAAGGGACCATTTGAATCTGCAGTGAAACAAGTGAAAAGTGAAGGCCTGGATAAGCAAATTGAAGTGCGTTTTGGCGACGGTCTACAAGTGATTGAAGACGAGGACCAAGTGGGCACCGTTACAATTGCTGGGATGGGTGGTCCGTTAATTGCTTCCATACTAGAAGCAGGTAAGCATAAACTTACTAACGTTCACACGCTCATTCTTCAACCGAACATTCACGCAAAAGCAATTAGAGAATGGGCGATTAAAGAAGGCTGGAATATTGATCAAGAAACAATTTTGGAGGAGCATTCCAAAATTTATGAAGTAATTGTACTTAAAAAAGGAAATATGGTGCTTACTGAACAGGAGCTTTTATTAGGACCAATTTTAATGCAAAGCTGTACAAGTGTATTTCAGAAAAAATGGTCAGTTGAAATGAAAGAATGGGAAAGAATACTGACTCAATTAAAAAATATTCCACCATCTCCGGAAGTTTTACAAAAAGTAGAGGAAATAGAGAATAAAATCTCGTTAGTGAAGGAGCTGTTGTAAACATGAAGCAAACCAATGGACAACATCTTATTTCTATCTTTGAAGAATGGGCACCACGCTCCTTAGCGGTAGAGGGAGATTCGGTAGGTCTTCAAATCGGTAGATTAGATAAGCTGGTTACGAAGGTGCTTGTGACATTAGATGTGAACGACGAAGTGGTTGATGAAGCAATTGAGCAAGGGTGTCAGCTAATCATTGCTCATCATCCTCCTATTTACAGTAAGCTTAAGAATATACGTACAGATATGCCACAAGGACGTCTGTTTGAAAAACTGATTAAGCATGATATTGCTGTATACGCTGCTCATACGAATTTGGATATAGCTACTGGAGGGGTTAATGATCTATTAGCTGAAGCACTGAAGCTAGAGAATATTTCTATATTAGAACCAACTACCTCCGAAAACTTAATGAAGCTTGAAGTATTTACTCCTAAAGAAGCTACTGAAACCGTTAGAAAGGCTCTAGCAGAGGCTGGAGCAGGTAATATAGGGGATTATAATAGCTGTAGCTTTACAACCTCTGGAGAAGGCCGGTTTAAGCCTGAGGAAAGTGCAGAGCCTTATATCGGGAAGCCAAATGAGTTAGCGGTTGTAAAAGAGGAAAAAATAGAGGTAGTATTACCTGAATCTAAGAAAAACAAAGTATTAAGAGCCCTGTTAAATAATCATCCCTATGAAGAGCCTGCATACAATTTGATGAGTTTGGATACTCAGGTCAACGAAATGGGGCTTGGAAGAATAGGGTTATTACCAAAGAAAGTTTCTTTGGCGGATTATGCAAATACCGTTAAATCATTGCTAAACGTACCTTTTGTTCGAGTAGTTGGACCGCTTGATAAACCCGTTCAAAAGGTGGCAGTACTAGGCGGAGATGGTAACAAATATATTTCGATTGCTAAAAGAGCAGGGGCAGATGTTTTTATAACCGGGGACTTATATTTTCATATTGCACAAGATGCATTAGCGATGGGACTTGCTGTTATTGATCCTGGCCACCACATCGAACAAATTATGAGAATTGGCGTTGCAAAATATATGCAAGCGGAGTGCCTAAATAAAAAACTGGACTGTGAATTCATCGCTTCTAAGATATCTACAGAACCTTTTAAACTTATTTGACTATAACGTGCTATTCTACCAAAAAAATAAAGCTTCGAAAATTTTACTATTAGTAAATTTTCGAAGCTTATTTTAGAGTATCTTCTATATCGACCTCTACATAATTAAGTTACTTTGTTAGTTAACTGTATAAGGCTCTATTTTAGTAACTGGTTTAGGAACTTTAATCTTAGGTAGAATTTTCTCGGGAAGTACTTTTTTTGTTGTATCATGAGTTGTAGGATCATTTGGATCGTATTTCTCTAAAAACTGGATGACTTCCTTAACAATCGGTGTTGGTGTGGAAGCTCCGGCAGTCACTGCTACATGGTTAACATTGTCTAGCCATTCTAATTTAAGATCAGATATATCGCCGACTCGGTAAGATGGAGTGCCAGCAATTTCCTCAGAAACTTGTGTAAGTCTATTAGAGTTATTACTCATTGGATCACCAACAACAATTAGTAGCTCAGCTTCTCCTGCTTGCTCCGCAACCGCTTCTTGTCTAACTTGAGTGGCAAGACAAATTTCTTTGTGTACCTCAATGTGAGGAAACTTTTCTTTCAGCTTTTCCATGAGATGAACAACGTCCCATTGTGACATAGTAGTTTGATTTGTGACTAATAATTTTGTATTAGAAAGGGAAAGACTTTCAATATCCTCATTTGTTTGAACAAGATGGACTTTAGTTGGGGCAACCCCGATTGCTCCTTCAGGTTCAGGATGCCCTTTTTTTCCGATATAAATAATATCATAGCCTTCTGCTGTTTTTTCTTTTATTAAATCATGGGTAACGGTAACATCAGGGCATGTGGCATCAATGGAAACTAATCCTTTTTTGCGAGCTAATTCCTTTACCTCTGGTGAAACTCCATGCGCTGTAAAAATGACCGTTCCTGTATCGACCTTTGATAGAATATCTAAGCGATTTTCTCCATCTAAAGTAATAATACCATCCTGCTCAAATGCATCTGTTACATGTTTATTGTGAACAATCATTCCTAATATATAAATTGGACGTGGAAGAGATGAATCCATTGCTGCATTCCTTGCAATAACCATTGCATCCACCACACCATAACAATATCCTCTAGGCGAAATTTTTTGTACAATCATCTTTAAGAAACTCCCTTCAATACGAGCATACTCATATTATAGCGGAGGAAAGAGATGATTACAAAATATTAAAATGGTGGCTGGAAAATTCGCGGTAAAGAGACACCGCCAGTAGATGCTACGGTACTAGCTGCTCGGGCAACAGCTGGAGCTGCCGCTGAAGCTGCTGTAGTCGCAGTAGCCGCTGCTGTTGCTGCAGTTGCAGCGCTCGCTGCGGCACCTGCAGCAGGGGCAGCAGAGAATCCACGGTAAAGTCTTAACAGAGCAGGGACGTTTTGAAGCATTGGAGCCCATTGTTTAACCATAGGTGTAATTTGCTGTGCAGTATTTATAAACTTATCAGCTGTTTGCAAATAAGACATGGTTTTACTGCTTAATCCTCCAGTACTTGCTGCCGCTGCACCCGCTGCTGTAGCTGCGGCACCTGCCGTAGCGGCTCCTTGAGCGAATCCTTGCGGCCCAGGACCGAAATTAGGCGGGCCTCCTGGATTAAATCCTCCTGCACGTGGAGGGCCTTGACCAAAATCATTTGGAACCGGTGGACCTCCTTGGTTAAATCCACCAATTGGTGGAGTAGGAACAGCATCTGCAGAACCACCATTGCCTTGGAATTGTCTTATAAAATTTGAAATTGGTCCACTCGCTTGCCCACTTGGTGCTTGATTGAAATTGGGTGGAGGAGGGGGCGTGTTTTGGAAAGAATTTGGATTGCCAAAATTAGAGAAATTGTTTCTTCTCTGAGCAAATGGATAAAATGATTCATAGCGCAATTTATTTCTCATCTCCTTTCGAACAAACAGACTATTCTATTCTATGCAAATTATCGGTTTTATGTACAAATCGTGTTACAATATAGGTATGATAGGGAGGGACTAAAATGTCCAAATATACAGATTATAATTTTCAACCGTTTTTACTAGAAGCTATAAATAAATTAGGCTTCCAAGAACCAACACCAATTCAAAAAGAAATGATTCCACTAGTCTTAAAAGGTAAAAGTGCAATTGGTCAAGCGCATACAGGAACTGGGAAAACACATAGTTTCTTAATACCAATTGTTGAAAAAATTGATGCTAGTAAGCAAGCAGTTCAAGCAATAATTACTTCTCCGACTAGAGAGCTCGCAACTCAAATATATAAAGAGTTGAACAAGTTAATTGAAGGCACTGAAATCCAAACTAAGCTATTTATCGGAGGAACTGATAAAGCTCGTTCAATCGAAAAGTTAAAAACACAGCCTCAAATAGTCGTTGGTACTCCAGGTCGACTTCGTGATTTAACAGTTGAGCAGGCACTCTTAGTTCATACCGCAAAAATATTAGTGGTAGATGAAGCCGATCTTGCATTTGATTTAGGTTTTATCAATGAAATCGATCAGTTTGCATCAAAAATGCCAGATGAATTAGAAATGTTCGTATTCTCTGCTACCATACCAGAAAAACTACAACCATTCCTTAAGAAATACATGGATTCACCTGTGCATATTAAAATAGGTGACAAACGTCCGGTCGCTGATGGAATTGACTTTACTGTTGTCCCTGTACGTAGTAAATCTCGTAAAAAAAGATTATTAGACGTTATTGAAGGTATTAATCCTTATTTAGCGATTATCTTTGCTAATACGAAACAGAATGCGGATGAAGTAGCACACTATTTACAAGGAAACGGCATAAAAGTTGGCGTTGTTCACGGAGATGTTTCTCCACGTGATCGTAAACGAGTGATGAAGCAAATTCACGAATTAGAATATCAATACATTGTGGCTACTGACTTAGCAGCTCGTGGAATCGATATTCCAGGAGTAAGCCATGTCATAAACTACGAAATACCTGATGACCTTGAATTTTTCATTCACCGAGTTGGTAGAACTGCCCGCGCAGGACTAACTGGAACAGCTATTACCTTATTTGAGCCATCTGATGAAGATGCTTTAAACCGTATTGAAAAGATGGGGATTACATTTGAGCATAAAGATGTAAGTAATGGCGAATGGTCTGAATTGAAAGAGAGACATGCGAGAAAGAATAGAACTAAAGTCGAAAATGAGATAGATGCAAAAGCAAAAGCGTTGGTTAGAAAGCCTAAAAAGGTTAAACCAGGATATAAACGAAACATGAAATGGGAAATGGATAAAGTTAAGAAAAGAGAACGTCGCATCAAAAACCGTAAGAAATAAGGGGGAACTTCCATGCTACTAGGATCACATGTTTCCATGAGTGGAAAAGAAATGTTGCTAGCTTCTAGTAAAGAGGCAGCGTCGTACGGTGCAAATACATTTATGATTTATACGGGTGCACCACAGAATACGCGCAGAAAACCAATAGATGAGTTAAACATTGAAGCTGGCCTTGCGCACATGAAGGAAAACGGCATAAATAATATTGTCGTTCATGCACCTTATATTATTAATTTGGGCAATACAACGAAGCCAGAAACGTTTGCTTTAGGTGTAGACTTTCTACAAAAAGAGGTAGAGCGCACTGCAGCTATAGGAGCTACACAAATCGTATTGCATCCTGGTGCACATGTTGGTGCTGGTGCTGATGCTGGTATACAAAAGATTATCGAAGGCTTAAACGAAGTATTAAGCTCTGACTACCCTGTGCAAATTGCTTTAGAAACAATGGCGGGTAAAGGCTCTGAATGTGGTAAGACCTTTGAAGAGCTTGCACAAATATTTGATGGTGTGAAAAATAATGAACGCTTGTCGGTTTGTATGGATACGTGTCATATACATGATGCCGGATATGATGTTGTGAACGATTTTGATGGCGTCTTAAATCATTTTGATCATTTGGTTGGAATTGACCGATTAAAAGTTCTACACATTAATGATAGTAAAAATATTTGTGGAGCAGCTAAAGATCGTCATGAAAACATAGGGTTTGGTGAAATTGGCTTTGATGCATTGCAATATGTAGTGCATCATCCACAGCTGATAAATATTCCTAAAATTTTAGAGACTCCTTTTGTTGGTGTGGATGCCAAATCAAAGAAAGCTCCATATAAAATGGAGATTGAGATGCTACGCACGAAAACTTTTAACCCAAATGCATTAGAATTACTAACTGTTTAAATATAATCAATCATTTAGGACCCTCTCTTTTCATTGAAAAGAAGAGGGGCCTTTTTCTTTCAATTGCTCGTATAAAGCAATTGCACGTTTTTCACCTAAAATATTTATAAGTTTTTGCTGAATAGCATTAGGGACACCTAAAACCAACCAAGTAATAGATATTTCCTGCAGTAAGGGATAGACGCCCTCTATTTCTTTATCTGATAATTTCACATCAAACCCTTTGAGTATTTTCTTAAACTCTTTTTTTGAACAGGTTTGTAGCTGAATAATAAACTTAGCAATATCCACTAGAACATCCTTTCAAGCATTTTTATTTACACTATACGATTTATCCTCTATACTTTTATTTTGTAAATCGTAATCATTATTAATTAGAATAGAGGAAACAAATTGGCCTTACCATTAATTCAATTACATAATATTTCATATAAGTATGAACAAACCCAAGCCTTAATCGATATCAATTTAGTTATTAAGGAAGGCGATTTTCTAGCTATTATCGGTCCCAATGGCTCTGGGAAATCAACCTTATTAAAGATAATGTTGGGCTTACTGAAGCCATCAAACGGAAATGTACTTCTCTTTGGAAAGCCAGCTAATCAGTTTAAGGAAAGGGAATGGATCGGATATGTTTCCCAAAAGTCCAATTCATTCAATACTGGATTTCCAGCAACCGTAAGTGAAGTCGTTAGAAGTGGAGTGGTTAAACAAATAGGTCTGTTTAAGCGTTTTCCGGATGATGTTAAAATACAAGTTCGTCAAGCATTAAAAGCAGTAGGAATGGAAGACTTCGCTCAAAAAAATATTGGAGAGCTTTCTGGAGGCCAGCAACAGCGCGTATTTATCGCAAGGGCTTTGATAAGTAATCCAAAAGTGTTAATACTAGACGAGCCTACCGTTGGAATTGATAGTAAAAATGTTCGTTCATTTTATAATATGTTAGTACACTTAAATCGTGAACATAACATTTCTATCGTATTAGTTACACATGATGTGGACGCAGTATCAACAAGTATTAGCCATGTAGCTTGCCTAAATCAGAGAATTCATTTTCACGGCTTTAAAAAAGATATGGAATCGATGAGCGAGGAACAATTAGAATCGTGGTACGGTCATTCGGTCCGTAAAGTAGAACACCAGGGTGAGGTACAGTCATGATAGAGTCTATTTTTCAGTATGAGTTTTTACAAAATGCATTTGCTTCCGGATTGATTATTGGAATTATTGCTCCATTATTAGGTGTGTTTATAGTTGTCAGAAGATTATCCTTAATCGCTGATGCACTGAGTCACGTAACCCTTGCCGGAATAGCAGGCAGTCTTTACCTTAGTCAATCTGTAGGAGCACTTGCGCTACTAAACCCATTATATTTGGGCATTGTGGCTTCTGTTACTGGTTCTCTCTTTATAGAGAGGCTTCGTCGTTTATATAAGCACTATGAAGAATTAGCGATTCCAATAATTATGTCAGCAGGTTTAGGCTTTGGTGCCATATTTATCTCCTTAGCCGAAGGGTTCAGCTCTGACTTGTTTAGTTATTTATTTGGATCGGTGTCTGCTGTTAGTAGACAAGATCTTTGGATAGTTATTTGTATAGCAGCGGTTGTCTTCTTGTTTTTAGGATTATTGTTTAAAGAACTATTTGTACTATCCTTTGATGAAGAGTATGCAAAGGCATCTGGCCTTCCTGCTAAGTGGATTCATATGCTATTCATGATAGTCACAGCTCTAGTAATAGCTGCCTCTATGCGAATTGTGGGAATCTTACTTGTTTCCTCTTTAATGACCTTACCTGTAGCAGCTGCTATGAGATTGTCAAAAAGCTTTAAACAGGCGCTCATTCTTTCAGTAGTATTTGGTGAGCTAGCTGTCCTTATTGGATTAGTAAGTGCATTTTACCTTGATTTAGCCCCGGGAGGTACCATTGTAGTTACATCTATTGTCATTTTACTTGGAGCTATTTTTGTTAAAAAGAAGGGTAGAAAGGGAGCGGTGGCAACGTGAATATAGATAAAGCATGGGATATTCTTAAAAAAGAAGGTTTTAAAAAAACAGACAAGCGAGAACAAATTCTTGATATTTTTTCTAAAACAACCAAGTATATTACCGCTAGAGATATATTAGACGTCATGATGGAGGAGCATCCAGGCATGAGCTATGATACTATTTACCGTAATCTTAGTACTTTTGTTGAGCTTGGTATTTTAGAAGAAACAGAGCTTGCCGGCGAAAAGAACTTTCGTATGCAATGTGAAGTAGATCATCACCACCATCATTTTATTTGTTTGAAATGTGGCAACATTAAAGAAATAAATTATTGCCCGATGGAAACGCTCCAAAATTCGATTCCTGGATATGAAATTGAAAATCACAAGTTCGAGATTTACGGCAACTGTCCAGAGTGTCATTAAAAACTTATTCTGTTAGGAATAGTGCTGAACAAAATTTTTCACCACATAAAAAGCCTCGAAAACTCTACGACCTAGTAAAGTTTTCGGGGCTTCTCTATTTTCATTCCTGTAGTTGTTTTCCGTTACAGCGGACGCTTTCTGCGGGGCACGGCTTCCATTTTCCTCGTCGCTTTGCTCCTGCTTAGGCTTTCAGCTCGGTCTATTTCCCAGGAGTCGACGGGCAAATCTTTAAAAAGTGTTACTTACGCTAAAATATATATTAGCTGCTTATTCCTACAGAAGTATTTTCATACGAGCTGTCCGTTAACGCCTTGTAGATAAAATCAGCTACATCTGCTCTTGAAATTGATTTTCCGGAACTAGGAACGCTTGTAGCAGACTCTTTGTAATTCCCAGTAAATGCTTTGTCCGTTAGTCCCATAGGTCTTACAATCGTATACGTTAAATTATTGGATTTGATATATTCAATCGCATTCTTATGATCGGCTAACACGTTACCAAGCATCTTCATCATCATCTTGCCCATTAATCCAGGTATTTCATTTTCTACACCTGCCGAAGCAGTATAAACAATGCGGCTTACATTATTTGCTACCATTCCATCAACTACATTTTTCATCATATTCTCTAGTTGCGTTGATTTTTTCATCCCGGTTGTGGAGCCTAAACACGAAACAACGGCATCTTTTCCGTTTATAGCAGCTTCGACAGCTTGCTTGTCAAAAGCATCTCCTTGAATAATAGTTAGATTCTCGTGATTAATCTCTAGCTTGGAAGGTGTACGAATATAAGCAGTGACAGAATGACCGTTGTCTAATGCCAATTTAGTAAAATGTTTACCTACTCCACCGCTAGCTCCAAATATAATAATGTCCATTCGTAATTCCTCTTTTCATTTGTTTTGGTTAATGTTTTGCTTTTTGTAGCCATTAACATTCTGCAATCTTATGCAAAGTCATGAAGTTGGTTTATATCTAAAAAAAGGAGGTAACCCTTAACAGGTTACCCCTTCAACTTTTTATTTAATTGTCATCGAAAATTCCTTTTCAATCCAATTGTTAGCCTCAATCCAGTTATTCACTCGAATGACTCCCTTAGGAGCTGGCTGCTGGTTATATGGGGTATTGAACAATAATACAGGTATATCTAGCTCTTCATTTATTTCAACAGCATTGTCATGCTTGTCTTCGAAAAATACATGAACCCCATGCTTTCTTGCAGTTTCAATTTTGTTATGCGTACCAATCAATTCGATATGGTCATATAGGAGCTCTTGCTCTTTAAACCAGTTTAGCGTTACATCCATCACGTTTTCTCCACGAGCTGAGATGAAGTATAGCTCATACTTTTCCTTCCATGCTGATAAAACAGCTTTCGCATCAGCCTGGATAGGGGATGTAGCGTAAATGACTGGCTCAGAGGATTTAAACCATTCATAAAATTCCTTTTGGTCTACTTCAAAAGCTTTGGTTAAGTCATATTCTTTAATATCCTCTAATTGCAAGTTGCATTTAAATGCTTCATTTATATGAGGTAGCAAAGAAGTAGGGCAAGTTACTGTCCCATCTATATCAATGCCGAAACGTACATTCGTCATTTATATCTCTCCTTAAGCTTGTTGAGCTTCAATTTCCTTTTGTTGCTTTTCTAACTCTTGTTTCGCAAAATATTCAGCTGCGATTTTATCAATTTCAATCTTAAGTTCATCTACCATAGTTTCCTCTGGCACTTTGCGAACTATTTTTCCTTTACGGAACAATAGACCTTCGCCACGTGCACCAGCAATTCCGATATCAGCTTCACGAGCTTCTCCAGGACCGTTTACTGCACAGCCTAGTACTGCTACTTTAATAGGTGCTTTAATATGGGAGATATACTCTTCCACTTCATTTGCAATAGAAATTAAGTCGATTTCAATACGTCCACATGTAGGGCAAGAAATTAATGTAGCCGCATTAGAAGAAAGACCAAATACTTTTAGCAGCTCACGAGCTACTTTTACTTCCTCCACTGGGTCTGCACTTAACGATACACGTAATGTGTTTCCGATACCCATGGCTAAGAGTGTTCCTAGGCCGGCAGCACTCTTAATAGATCCAGCGAACAAAGTTCCTGACTCAGTAATCCCTAAGTGTAATGGATAATCAAATGCCTCAGAAGCCTTGCGATATGCTTCGATCGCAAGATTAACATCCGAAGCCTTCATCGAAACGATAATATCATGAAAATCCAAGTCTTCTAGGATTTTAATATGGTGTAGAGCACTTTCTACCATACCGTCTGCAGTAGGATAGCCATATTTCTCTAAGATTTTTTTCTCTAATGAACCAGCATTTACTCCAATACGAATTGGAATACCTTTTGCTTTAGCGGCATTAACAACAGCTTCTACTTTTTCTTTACGCCCGATGTTACCAGGGTTAATACGAATTTTATCAGCACCTTGCTCGATTGCAATTAGTGCTAATTTATAATCAAAATGGATGTCCACTACTAATGGAATATTAATACGTTTTTTTATCTCGCCGATCGAATAAGCAGCACGTTCATCTGGACAAGCTACACGAACAACCTGACAACCAGCTTCCTCTAAACGTAATATTTCAGCTACGGTTGCTTCCACATCATGTGTTTTAGTTGTTGTCATACTTTGAATAAAAAGTTCGTTACTGCCACCTATAGTTAAGTTTCCAACTCGTACAGGACGAGTTTTGGAACGATGAATTATTTCACTCATGAAATTCTCTCCTTCTTGAGGCTTTATGCCGTCACTATCCACCATTTTATCAGTCTTTCAAACGAATTGACAAGGAAGAAACCTCTAATTTTCTTTTTTACAGTTTGATTGTGATGTATAAACAGGTAAAAGTACTTTTTCTCCGACATGAAATGATTGCTTTTTTAAGTGTGGATTAAGCTCGTAAAAATCATTTAATCGTTTAGTAAAAGAAATTTCTTCACTAGTTGGGTAAATGGCAAACAACGAATAGATTGTTTCTCCGGGCATAATCTCAGCAACTATATATTCTGGAGATTCCATACATTCTTCTATTAAGACTTCACTTGAATAAGCTAGTGGGATTGTTCCTTCAAACAAATCTACCTTAATAATATAAAACGATATAAAAAGTATAATGGTTGCTATAAATAGTTTCATAAAAAATCCCCCCCTAAACAACTCTATGTCGGAGGAGGGGACATTATGCTATTTCTTTATTGGATAATATTTTAAAGAAATATATAAATAGACAAAGGTAACAGCATAGATTCCTAGCTGAATCCAATCGTTAGACCATTGCAGGATTGCAATGACAATAGAAATGACCATAGGCACCGTACTAGCAAACAGCGTAGTTCTCCAAAGGTGTCGATATTCTCCACGTCGTTTTAAAAGAAGAAGTATTAGGGTACCTAAATAGGCAAAGATACTAATACGGACAAATATAAACATAGTATTTAAAACAAATAAAAATAGAAATGCAAAGGGATAGATTAACCATTGAATATCAGAAAAGTATTCGATTAGTCCTTCTACATTTTGTTGTTGTTCTGAAATACCGTTTATAAATCCGAAAAAGGAGATTGCGGTCATGAAAAATACGTAGATAAACACGTATTGCATTACCTTTCCGATTGGAATAAGTCGAAATGCAGCAATTTTTTTAGGGCTATGTAGGCTTGCTTTAAATAGCTGAAATAAATTCATAAATTTCACCCTTTCTATTCTATATTATCATCATCAGAATGAACTAAACAAAGTAAATTTAATTTTACTTTGTTAAGATATTGTAAAGAATGGCGGGTAAGTGTTTACATAAGCTAAACAAATTAACGATAATAGAAAATGAATGAATTTGTCGAAATAGGAGTTGAAGGACATCGTGGAATTGGAATGGCAACAGATGTTGTTTGAATTTTTTGGAGGACTTGGGATATTCTTATTCTCCATTAAGTATATGGGAGATGGTTTACAAAAATCGGCTGGAGATCGCCTAAGAGATATTTTAGATCGCTATACTACTAACCCTTTTATGGGAGTTTTAGTCGGAATCATTGTAACTGTATTAATTCAATCTAGTTCTGGGACAACTGTAATTACAGTAGGTCTAGTAAGTGCAGGGTTTATGAAACTGCGACAGGCTATTGGTGTAATAATGGGAGCAAATATAGGAACAACAATAACTGCGTTTATCATAGGCTTTGATGTTGGGGGCTATGCACTTCCAATTATGGCAGTAGGGGCGTTCTTAATTTTCTTTTTTAAGAAACATATTGTACAAAATGTAGGGGAAGTTATATTTGGATTTGGTGGGTTATTCCTCGGGCTTGAACTAATGAGTGGCGGTATGAAGCCTTTAAGAGAGTTAGAAGCATTCACTGATTTCACTCTCGCAATGAGTGATCATTCCTTCCTTGGTTTATTGGCAGGAACAATTTTTACGTTAATAGTACAAAGCTCCAGTGCAACTGTTGCTATATTGCAAGGTCTATATTCAGAAAATTTACTCTCTCTACAAGGAGCCTTACCAGTACTTTTTGGAGATAATATAGGTACTACAATTACAGCTATATTAGCTTCTTTAGGTGCATCTGTTGCTGCAAAGAGAGCAGCTGCAACTCATGTTCTATTTAATGTCATTGGTTCAGTAATTTTCTTAATTTTGTTAATTCCATTTACTCTTTATATTGAGTGGATCTCTGGAGTACTAGATTTAGAAAGCAAGATGCAAATAGCTTTTGCTCACGGTTCCTTTAACGTGGCAAATACAATTATTCAATTTCCATTGATTGGGGCTTGGGCATATCTTGTTACTAAGTTAATACCTGGAGACGATGTTTCCATAGAATATAAGCCTAAACATTTAGATGTTAACTTCATCGAACAATCACCATCCATCGCTATCGGACAGGCTAAAGAGGAAATCTTACGTATGGGAGCTCTAAGTATACAAGGATTAGAGAAAACATATGCTTATCTAAAAACAAAGAACAAGCGTGATTCAGATTTGGCTTATCAAGTTGAAGACGCATTAAATAATTTAGATCAAAAAATTACAGATTACTTAGTAAAAATCTCTTCGCAGCCATTGTCGGATCAAGATTCTAGCCGACATAATATGCTAATGGATACCGTTCGGGACATTGAAAGAGTTGGAGATCATTTTGAGAACATTTTGGAACTGATAGAATACCAAGAAGTCCACCGAATAGTTTTAACTCCAGATGCATTAGAGGATGTTTCTGAGATGTTCGAGTTAACGATAAAAACAGTAGAAAAAGCAATAGAAGCTCTGAATACTAATGATGTAAAATTAGCACAAGAAGTAGCAGAGCAAGAGAATGTTATAGATAAAATGGAAAGACAATTTAGAAAAAATCACATTCTACGAGTAAACGAAGGTAAATGTTCAGGTCAAGCAGGTATTATGTTTGTAGACATTTTAAGTAACTTAGAGCGAATCGGAGACCATGCTTGTAATGTGGCAGAAGCCGTATTGGGGAGACGCACATGATAGAGGTTACTGGCTGGATTTTAATAATAGCAAGTTTTGCAATAGCTTATATCGGTACTTTTTATCCTATTATTCCTTCAGTAGTATTCATGCTACTTGGTTATATTTTGTATGGATTGTTCTTTTCTTTTACTGAATTGACTTGGCTGTTCTGGACAATACAAATATTATTTGTCATTCTTTTGTTTGGAGCGGATATGGCTGCCAATGCGCTTGGTGTTAAAAAATTTGGTGGAACGAAGGCCGGAGTATGGGGCAGTACAATCGGCTTGTTATTTGGACCTTTTGTTATTCCTGTCGCTGGTATCATAATTGGACCATTCCTTGGCGCTGTATTAGCTGAACTATTCGTGACAAGAGAAGGATTAAAACATGCGATTAAATCTGGTATAGGATCTTTAATCGGTTTCTTAACTTCTTCCATAGCTAAAGTGGTAATATTAACTGTAATGCTAGTGGTATTTGTTCTCTTTGTATAACTCAGTCAAAAGTAGGAGAACAATAATAGGCTATTTTAATTGAACGTTTGATCATATTTTGATACGCTAATAAATGGGTAGAAAATTACTATATTATTCTTTAGGAGGAAACTATAATGGCATACGAATTACCACAATTACCTTACGCTTACGATGCACTTGAACCACATATCGACAAGGAAACGATGAACATTCATCACACGAAACACCACAATACTTATGTAACAAACTTAAACAATGCGGTAGCTGGTAAAGCTGATTTAGAAAACAAATCAGTAGAAGAACTAATTGCTAATATCGACGCTCTTCCAGAAGACATTAAAACAGCAGTACGTAACAATGGTGGCGGGCACGCTAACCACTCATTATTCTGGCAACTATTATCACCAAATGGTGGTGGTACTCCAACTGGAGATTTAGCTCAAGCAATCGATGCAAAATTTGGTAGCTTTGATGCTTTCAAAGAAGAGTTTGCTAAAGCAGCAACAACTCGTTTCGGTTCTGGATGGGCTTGGTTATCTGTATCAAACGGAGAGTTAGAAATTTCTTCGACTGCAAACCAAGATTCACCTATCATGGAAGGTAAAACTCCATTATTAGGATTAGACGTTTGGGAGCATGCTTACTACTTAAATTACCAAAACCGTCGCCCTGATTACATTTCTTCTTTCTGGAATGTTGTAAACTGGGATGAAGTTTCAAAACGTTACGCTTCAGCAAAATAATTATTATTATAAAAAGTCAATAAAAAGAAACTTAGCACACACTTTTTCGTCTAAAAGTGTGTGCTTTTTATGTTACACTGTAAGTAAAGAAAATTATTTAACAAGTAGGTGATATCATGCGAAAAATTTCAAAAAAACGTGCACAAAGTATAAAAGCAAAACAAAGGAAAAACATTACTTTTCGTATGAACATTCTTTTCTTTTCCATATTTCTTTTGTTCACCCTTTTAATCCTAAGACTAGGATATCTTCAAATTGTAAAAGGGGAAGAGTATGTCAAAAAACTGGAGAGTACGGAAGAGACATCTGTAAACACTAGCGTTCCAAGAGGACGATTATATGATAGTGAAGGACGTATACTAGTCGATAATAAACCACAAAAGGTTATAACTTATACAAAAATGCAGACCACGAAATCCGAGGATATGTTAGAAACTGCAAAGAAATTGAGTAAGTTAATTGAAAAGGATACAGACAATATTACAAAAAGTGATCGTCAAGACTATTGGTTAAGAGAGAATGCAGAAGAAGCTAAAAACCTCGTGACAGATAAAGAACGAAATAAAATCGAATCTAACGAAGAGTTAACGACGAGCGAAAAGAACAGAGCAATCGACCGTTTACAAAGAAGTAAGCTAACTGAAGAACAGCTCAATTCCTTTACCCCCGAGGAAGAGGAAATTATTGCGATCTATCGAGAGATGGCTGCAGGCTATGCCTTATCACCACAAATTATTAAAGGTGATGAAATGAACAAGGAAGAAGGAGACATAAAAGAGGTTACAGCTGAGGAATTTGCTAGAGTTTCCGAGAGACTGGGAGATCCAGATATGGTCGGGGTAAACACGACAACTGACTGGAGACGTGTAAAAAACTCAACCTTAGCAGTATTAGGAAGCGTATCCTCTCCGAAAAAAGGACTTCCAAATGAGCGACTAAATTATTTCTTATCTAGAGACTACACTCGTAATGATCGAGTAGGAACTTCTTATATCGAACAACAATATGAAGAAATACTACAAGGACAAAAAACGGTAGTAAAAAATATAACAGACGGTAAAGGTCGAGTCATTGATGTAAGTACCATTTATGATGGGAAGCCAGGAAATGAACTCGTATTGACAATCGATAGTCAAGTTCAGCTCGAAATGGAAGGAATTATTGAAAGACAGCTTCTTCAAATGAAAAATAATAATGCAGGAACAGATTATTTAAACAGTGCATTCTTAGTTATATTAGATCCATATACGGGAGATGTCTTATCTTTAGTAGGTAAAAGGCTAGTAAAAGAGAATGGCAAATGGGCTGTACAAGACTATGCCTATGGGTCATTTAAAACTGGCTATGAGCTCGGGTCTACTGTTAAGCCAGCTACTGTTTTAACAGCTTATAGAGAAAATGCAATTAGCGTAGGGGATTATATGGTAGATGAGCCTATTCGTATTAAGGGTTCAGCGCCAAAAAGCTCTGTATTTAATAGAGGCTCAAGAATACGCTTAAACGATTTAACAGCTTTAGAACGCTCATCCAACGTGTATATGTTCAAAATAGCATACGCTTTGGCCGGCAAGACATATCAGCCAAATCAACCGGTTAACTTTGGAGCAGATGCATTTTTGAAGATGCGTAATGGGTATGCTCAGTTTGGCTTAGGTGTCCCAACAGGCATAGACTTACCAGGAGAATCTACTGGTGTTATCGGTAAAACAGAGTCAGGTAAATTACTAGATTTAAGTATTGGTCAGTATGATACATACACGCCATTACAGTTAGCACAATATACTGCCACTATTGCTAACGGTGGTAAACGCATTAAACCGCATGTCGTAAAAGAAATTCGTGAGCCATCAGAGGATGGAGTCACTCTAGGGAAGTTAGTAAAAGAAATTAAACCGACCGTTTTAAATGTGGTAGATAATTCGCAGGAAGAGATCAATCATGTTCGAAAAGGGATGCAACGAGTTTATTTTGGAAAGCAAGGTACAGGTGCTAGAGCTTTTGGTAACGCACCTTATACAGCAGCAGGTAAAACAGGAACGGCCCAGTCATATTATAAGGATGACACGATGAAAGAATCAGTTAGAACAGTTAATTTAACTCATGTAGGTTTTGCACCTTATGATAACCCAGAAATTGCTTATGCGATTGTTGTACCGCATGCATTCACTGAATCCTCTTATAAAACAAATTATACGAGTGTAATGGCTCGTGAGGTTGTAGATACTTACTTTAATATACAGAAAAAGAAAAGTACGTTAGAAAATAACGATTCTACGGCAACACCTCCTATCAAACCGGCATTCACAAATGACCAAATTGATGAAGGTGAAGAAACAAGTACAACCGATGAACAGTAAGAGGCTAGAGTTCAATCTCTTGCCGCATTAAGAGTGAAATTGCGACTGTGCAATTTCACTTTTTTTATTTAAACATTTACAAAACATGATCTAGGAAGTCTCTAAGCTCAGCAGAAGGCTGTAGAATAGCAAAGTGGTATTTTGCGTCAGTGACTTTTTATAAGAAGGAAACCTTTCATCTGTGAATTGTTAGAAAGTAAATCTACAAACAATAGACTCTCCAAAATATAGATGTAAACATTATAATATTTGAATTTACAAACTATTTACATCTCCTTTATACCCACTCAATATACAAACTTTAAAGTAAGTCTTGTAAGACAGAAAATATACTTTAGGGGGAAAAACCTGATGAAAAGCTGGAAATACTTTTTATTAACAACTATGGCAGGATTGACATTTGTTCTGGGAGCCTGCGGATCAGATTCTACAGAAGGAGCAGAGGCAGAATCCGATATTAGCTCATCAGAAGCGGGTGAACCCCAAGCAGAAGGTGTCTTGGAAGGGAAAGTTTCTGGAGATGGATCAAGCACGGTGGCGCCTATCTTAGAAGCAGTGGTAGAGGAGTATGCAGCTGAACAGTCAGAAGTACAGGTTACCGTGGGAGTGTCAGGAACAGGTGGAGGTTTTGAAAAGTTTATCGCTGGTGACACTGATTTTTCTAATGCGTCACGCCCTATTAAAGAAGAAGAAAAGCAAAAGCTAGCAGAAGCAAATATTGACTTCTCAGAATTTCAAATTGCGTACGACGGATTATCCCTAGTAGTAAATAAAGAAAATGACTGGGTAGATTCTTTAACTATAGAAGAATTACAAAAGATGTGGATAGAAGATGGGACAAAGAAAAAATGGTCAGATATTAACCCAGAGTGGCCAGAGGAAGAGATTGTATACTACTCCCCAGGCACGGATTCTGGCACATATGACTACTTTGATGAAGTGATATTAGATGAAGCGGATTTGGTTAAAAGTGCAACGTTATCTGAAGATGACAATGTTCTTGTGCAAGGAGTACAAGGTGACAAAAATGCGATTGGTTTCTTTGGGTATGCATACTATCTAGCTAACCAAGAGACATTAAAGGTAGTTAAAGTAAACGGTGTTGAACCTACAAACGAAACAATCGAATCTGGAGATTATTCACCGTTGTCACGTCCCTTATTCGTTTACGCTAACAATCGTGCCATTAAAGAAAATCCAGCTTTCTATGATTTCATGAAATTTACCATTGAACATGCCGGTGATATGGCAGAGGCGGTTGGATATGTGAGTTTACCTGAAGAAAAATATAATAAAGGGCTAGCAGACTTAGAGGCACTTAAGTAATAGAGATTTATATGTGGAAGATTTATGAGTAGCTTGCTGCTGCTCATTTCTTTCGTTGGAAAAGGGGGATTTACTGTGGTAAAAAGACTAACCGAGAGTACTTCCATTCAAGAACTAATTGTAAAATCTCGCGCAGGTAACTCTAAAAAATTTGAAAAGATTATTCCATATATCCTCATGCTTATTGCATCTGTCTCTGTCCTTACCACTTTTGGAATAATAATAACGTTAGTAGTGGAAACAATTATTTTCTTTTCCCGTATTTCGATTACAGAATTCTTATTTGGAACGGAATGGTATCCATTTGCAAATACAGAGCAGCTGTTTGGGATTCTGCCATTAATAGTAGGAACATTGAAGGTGGCTTTTATAGCTGGGGTTGTTGCAGTCCCATTTGGTATTGGTTCAGCAATTTATTTAAGTGAATATGCAAGTGATAAAACAAGAAGAATTATTAAGCCTATTTTAGAAGTATTAGCAGGTATTCCTACTATTGTGTATGGTTTTTTTGCATTAACTTTTGTCACTCCTTTATTGCAACAGATCATACCTGATTTAAAAATATTTAATGCCTTGAGTCCAGGAATTGTCGTTGGCATAATGATTTTACCAATGATTGTTTCATTGTCGGAGGATGCCATGTCATCCGTACCAAACTCCATTAGAGAAGGCGCAATAGCAATTGGCTCAACGAAATTAGAAGTAGCTTTAAAGATCGTCTTACCTGCTGCAGTTTCGGGAGTTATTGCTTCTATTGTGCTTGCCATGTCTAGAGCAATCGGCGAAACTATGATCGTTTCTTTGGCAGGGGGTTCAACACCAAAGTTTGACTTGGATGTAACAGAATCTATACAAACAATGACGGCTTACATTGTCCAAGTGTCTTCTGGTGATGCCGGTTATGGAACAACCATTTACTATTCGATCTATGCAGTAGGTTTTACATTATTCTTATTTACGTTGTTCATGAACTATCTTGCTCATGTTATATCGAGAAGATTTCGGGAGGAATATTAAATGAGATACGTAGAACATGATACGGTAGTGAAAAGGATGACTAGTAGGCTGACGATAAATATGGTGTTTAAATTTTTTTTTCTATTAACAACATTATTTGCTTTATTAGCTTTGGGTATTTTATTCTACCGAATTATTTCGCAAGGTGCGGGTTACATTACACCTGAATTTTTTCAAAACTATGGCTCCAGATTTCCAGAAAAAGCAGGTATTAAAGCGGCATTGGTGGGATCTATTTGGTTGATGGTAGTTGTCGCTCCAGTTTCCTTAATATTAGGAGTTGGAACAGCAATATATCTAGAGGAATATGCAAAGAAAAATAGATGGAATGATTTTATAAGGATGAATATATCTAATCTAGCGGGAGTTCCATCCGTTGTTTTTGGATTGTTAGGATTAACTATTTTTGTGCGTGCATTGGCATTAGGGAATAGTGTATTAGCAGCAGGCTTTACTATGAGCTTGTTAATCTTACCGGTAATTATTGTGGCATCTCAAGAAGCTATACGCTCTGTTCCATCGGAGGTTCGGGAAGCTTCCTATGGAATGGGAGCAACCAAATGGCAAACAATTATTAAAATAGTGCTTCCTTCAGCTATTCCCGGGGTTTTGACTGGTGCAATTTTAGCATTATCTCGAGCTGTCGGTGAAACTGCTCCGTTAGTTGTTATAGGTGTACCAGTTATTATACATTTTCTACCCGATGGACCGTTAAGCCAATTTACAGCTCTTCCTATGCAAATTTACGATTGGGCAAAAAGACCACAAGTGGATTTTCAATATGTTGCAGCTGCGGGAATATTAGTTTTGATGATTTTCTTACTGTTTATGAATGCAATAGCAGTTTTCATCCGTAACAAATTCCAAAAACGATACTAGGGAGGACCCATCAATGGTATATGCTAAACAGAAAAGAACTGCCCAAGATTCCAGCTCAACTAACATCGTATACGATACAAAGGATTTAAATTTGTGGTACGGTGCACACCATGCTTTAAAAAATATAAATTTGCAAATAAATGAAAACGAAGTCACTGCAATCATTGGTCCATCAGGCTGTGGTAAATCTACATATATTAAAACTTTAAACAGAATGGTAGAATTAGTCTCAACAGTAAAAATTTCTGGAGAAATAACTTATCGTAATAGAAGTATTTTTAAAGCAGACTATACCGTAGAGGAATTAAGAACAAAGGTAGGTATGGTGTTTCAGAAACCAAACCCTTTTCCAAAATCGATATATGACAATATAGCGTATGGTCCTAGGATACATGGGATTAGGAACAAGAAAATACTAGATGAAATTGTGGAGAATAGCCTACGCGGAGCAGCTATTTGGGATGAGGTAAAAGATCGTTTAAATGCAAATGCCTATAGCCTTTCTGGTGGGCAACAGCAAAGGATTTGTATAGCACGTTGTCTAGCAATTGAACCTGATGTAATTCTGATGGATGAACCGACTTCAGCGCTTGACCCAATCTCTACTTTAAAAGTAGAAGAGTTAATGGCCGAGCTAAAGAAGGATTATTCCATTATAATTGTTACACACAATATGCAGCAGGCAGCAAGGATTTCAGATAAAACTGCTTTTTTCTTAAATGGCGAAATAATTGAATTTGACCAAACAAATGTTATTTTTTCAACCCCGGAGGATATACGCACAGAGGATTATATTTCGGGCCGCTTTGGATAACGAAAGGGGAAAAACATTATGGTAGGAAGAGAGAAATTTAATGAAGAGCTTAAACAAGTACAGCAGCTATTGGTTGAAATGAGTAACACAGCTATACAAACAATTGACCATGCAATGGATTATTTATTGGCAAATGATATTGAAGGTGCATTAACCATTATTAATAATGATGTTCATATTAACCGAATGGAAGAGGAAATTAATGATCGGGTTATTTTACTTATTGCAAAGCAGCAACCAGTGGCTACAGACTTAAGAAGGCTAATGGTTTTAGTGAAAATTGCTGCAGATATGGAGCGTATAGGGGACTATGCCGTAAATATTGCAAAAGAAACTATTCGTATAGGTAAAGACGAACATATTGCACCCATTTACTTGTTAGATGAAATGCGTGTAAAAACAATTGCTATGTTAAAACAAACGTTAACAGCATTTATAAAAGAAGATATGGAAGAAGCTAAAGCAATCGCTAAGCTAGATGATGAGGTCGATGAAATGTACGGCTACACAATTAAAACTTTATTAGGAGTAGGAGTAAGTGATCCCACTCAATTGAGTCAGGTAACACAACTATCCTTTGTCTGTCGATATCTCGAAAGGTCTGCCGATCATGCAACTAACATGGCAGAGCGTCTTTTATATTTACTTAAAGGAAGACATTATGAGTTAAACAATTAAAGCATACGAATATAGCTAAAACTATATTTTATAAAGTGTAAAAAGCTCCTTCCATTTTACTGAATGATAAAATGGAGGGAGCTTTTCTAGATGTATTTATTCTCGCCGTTTAGTTAGTGATCAACTCTGTAATTTGTTTGATAGTCATGGAAGAGTTAACTTCATAATTCCCTATTTGGATTCGTCCTGCCAAATTTTGATCTACTATATAATCGTGTAAATCCATTTGGTTTTGAATGATTCCAGCTTCCTCTAATAAAGAACTAATATCAGAGGATGTCATGCCTGAAGTGATGGATAAAGTAAAGCCTTGAACAGGCGGAGAAGATGCTTGTTGTTTGTTTTCTTCTTTATGTGGTTCATTTGGTTGCTCTTTTTGTGCATTTTCCAAGTTTAGTTGGAGTTGAGCAAGCTGTTCTTTGACACTCGATAGCTCTTTTTGAGATTGCTCATATGCTTGGTTCGTAACAACACCAGTCGAAGTTATATCTTCTTGGAAAAACCGTTGATCTATTTGAATCATGGTGCCGCCAAGGAATAAGCCAATGCCTAAGAAAAGAATAGATGTTTTTTTCATCCCTGAGAACCGCCTATTACTGATTTAACTTCCTCTACAGAAAGGGAGGAGCGAGTGCTAATTTCCTTTAAGGAGTATCCTTGCTTATGTAATTCCAGTACTTGATTTCTTATTATTTCATGTACAATTGGTTTTACCACGGTTTGACTTTTTTTAGGGGCAGCATGGATAGGTTCTATCATTAATTCTTCTTCAATAACCTTCATTCGCCGTTTAAGAGCACTTGTTTCCTGGTAAACAGTAAAAGAAAGGTCCTCTACTTCTGCTTCCACTTTTTTAGAAGTGTCCTTAACAAAGAAAGAAATTGCGATTAAAAGTACCCCGAGAACCATAATTATAAATGATAAGTCCACTTTTTTTCACCTCAAAATTTAAATATCTTCTATCTATACTACCATATTGGAAAAAACTTTAAACAAATTCTTCTATAATATTGTAGATTTTCTTCAATTGTGTGCTATAATTGGTTAGTCGTATAAATCATGCTCAAGTTTTATATTTAATCCTGGCAAAGAGTGGGAGGGACAACCATGCGCGTTAATATTACATTAGCTTGTACAGATTGCGGAGAGCGCAACTATATTTCTAAGAAAAACAAGCGTAACAATCCAGAACGTCTTGAACTTAAAAAATATTGCTCTCGTGAAAAGAAAATGACTCTTCATAGAGAAACTAAATAATAACCTAAACCAAAACCTTTAATGGTTTTGGTTTTTTTCTTTAGCTAATCTAATATTGGGGGTAAAAATATGTCCAAACAATTAATAAGAAAAAAAATGCAGGAGAATTTATCTAGATTAGATTATGATTCATACATATTATATTCCGAGCAAATAAAAATAAATTTTTTACAAGAAATTTCTACCTTAAATTTTCAAACGATTGGCCTTACGATATCTTCTTTTCCAGAGGTAGATACGGAGGGACTCATTAAGGAACTTTGGAGTATGGGGAAGACAGTAGTTGTACCAAAATGTTCTCCCAAAAGTCGAGTGATGACTTTTTATCACATAGAAAGCTACGATCAGCTTGAAACGGTCTACATGAATCTAAGGGAGCCAAATCCAAATATTACGAGGGCTATTAGTTCGGATGCAATTGAGTTGTTAATAGTCCCTGGTATTGTGTATAATAAGTCAGGTTATCGGATCGGGTACGGTGGTGGATATTATGATCGATTCTTATCTACTTACCTTGGCTTAACAATGTCCTTGGCTTTTGATATGCAGGTTAATGATGAAGTAGTACGAGAACAGTTCGATCTACCGGTTGACCGCATAATAACTGAGAGTGCAACCATACCATGTTATGAATATCGAAAAAAGGATGATTGTAATTGAAGTCTGTATATGATGTGATGCAGTTATTAAAACGTTTTGGAATTTATGTATACACGAAGGATCGAGTAGCAGATCTTGAAATAATGGAAGAGGAAATAAAAGAATTATATGCTTTGCAGATGATCCAGCCTCAAGATTTTCAACAGGCTGTATTATTACTTAGACAAGAAAAAAGTAGAATCATTAAAACTTTATGACTAGTAACTAATAAGCTGGCATAAGACTAAAAAGCTATATTACGAAAGAAATGAAACTTTTCGGGTTTGAGAACGTCTAATAAAGGGTATATAAAAAGGGATTGTAAAATTTTATATGAATATCCCAATTCATTGATATTGATTTATTGTCAATAAAGGATTAATATATACACTGTTACTTTACTCGCATAAGGAGTAAATAAGGAGGATGTAGGCATTGAAAAATAACTGGCCCAAACATTCTATTCTTGTAATTGCAATTGTGGCAACTTGGATAAAAACGTATATTGTGTACCACACGAGCTTTGATATGAAAATCGAGAATATAATGCAACAATTTATTTTATTTATTAACCCATTGAGCTTTTTGCTCCTGATCTATGGAATTTCTTTATTTTATAAAACCAATAAGGCTCGAAATAGACATATAGTAATTACTAGTGTGATACTTTCCATCGTGCTTTATGCAAATGCTGTATTTTATCGCTTTTTCACGGATTTCATAACCATTCCAGTCTTGTTTCAAACAAGTAATTTTGGAGATTTAGGTTCTTCTGCAGCAGCAAGTATCTTCCTTACTGATATTTTCTATTTCACCGATATTGCGATTATTTTAATCGCGATGAAATGGTTAAAAACTAGAGAAAAAGGTACGAGTATTAAACCAGCAACAAGAAGAGCATATTTTGTGCTTTCTGCTGCTATATTATTTTTAAATTTAGGACTTTCTGAAATTGAGAGACCTCAGCTTCTAACAAGAAGTTTTGACAGAGAGATGCTTGTTAAAAATCTTGGCTCATACAATTACCATTTATACGACATTTATATTCAATCCAAGTCCCATGCTCAACGTGCACTTGCAGATGGAAGTGAGTTAGTCGAAGTAAATAACTATGTACGCTCAAATCAAGCAGATCCGAATGAGGAAATGTTTGGCTTAGCTAAAGACAGAAACCTAATTGTTGTTTCTATGGAATCTTTACAGTCGTTTGTTTTAAATAACGAAATGAACGGGCATGAAGTAACACCATTCTTAAACAGTCTAACGAACGATAAAGATACATTCTATTTTTCAAATTTCTATCATCAAACAGGATTAGGGAAAACATCTGATTCAGAGTTTCTTATAGAAAATTCTCTTTATCCTTTAGGTGGCGGTGCGGTATTCTTTACACACGGAGAAAACACATACCACTCAATGGCAGAACGTTTAAATGAGGAAGGTTACTTTACGAACGTCATGCACTCTAACAAGAAAAGCTTTTGGAACCGAGATATGATGTACCAGTCACTTAATATTCAAAAGTTTTATGATGTAATGAGTTATGATGTAAATGATGAAAACTCAGTAAACTGGGGACTAAAGGATATTCCATTCCTAGAGCAATCTGTAGATTTAATGACAGAAATGCCTGAGCCTTTTTATTCACGTTTAATCACGTTGACGAATCACCATCCATTTACATTGGATGAAGAAGATATGTTAATACCTGAATATGATTCTAATTCTGGAACATTAAATAGATACTTCCAATCCGTTCGTTACATGGATGAATCATTAAAAGTATTCTTTGATGAATTAAAAGAAAAAGGATTATATGATAATTCTATTATTGTAATGTATGGAGACCATTATGGTATTTCTGAAAATCATAATGCTGCAATGTCTAAGTATTTAGGTAAAGAAATCACGCCTTATGAATCTGCTAAGTTACAAAGCGTTCCTATGTTCGTTCATATACCAAATAGTGATGCTGGGAAAGAAATTACGGATATTTCCGGTCAAATTGACTTACGTCCAACAATTTTACACTTATTAGGTTTAGAAACGAATAAGGATATGCAATTAGGTGCAGATATTTTCTCTGAGGATCACGAGGAATTTGTTATTTTCCGTAATGGTGGATTTGTTACAGAAGATTATTTATACACTGCAAACACATGTTATGAGAATGGAACAGGTTTAGAGGTCGAGATGGAAAACTGTCAACCATATGTTGATCGAGCAACACAGGCACTAGGCTATTCTGATAAAATTATCAATGGAGATTTGCTACGATTCTATGATTTGAAGACAGGTAATCTTTTAATTGATGAAACGAAGGATTCAACTGAATAATTTCTTAAAAGCACAGACTAAAAAGTCTGTGCTTTTTTAGCTGATAAATAAAATTCGTAAAAATTACTGGCGTCTTTTAGTTAAATCTTAAGCAGTTAGAAAAGTCTTAATTTTATTATGCCCTTTTCAAAATTTTAAGCTAAAAAATATGTAGATAATGTAAAGTGGTGTGACTTTTTGTGTTATCCTATAAAATAACGATTATTATTTTATTGAATTAGCTCATTAGAAAAAGTTAGAGAATAAAATATAAGATGTTTACTTTTTTTGAAACAAAATGTAGTTTGAATCGTCTAATGTGTATAGGATGAAGGGGGGAGAATGTTGAAAAAAGCTTTATTATTTATATTTTGTATAATGTTTTTACAGGCCTGCACAGAAACAGAGAAGTCACCAGAAGTTCCCCCTGACGATATCTCCGAGCAGCCCACATCTGCAAATGAAAATGATATCACAAATAATATCCCATCCATTCATTTAGAACGTAACAAATTTCATAGTGTTATTGGTTGGTTATCTGATGATGAAATCTTACTTATATTGGTCGACAAAGGAGAGTGGATTTTAAAATCTTACTCGGTCACTAAAGAAGAATGGAAAGAGATTTATAGAACTAAAACACCAGTGATTCAAGGAATGATTCATCCGAGCAAAGAAATGATAGTTTTACATACTTCTAACAATTCCTCCTCAGCTGAAGTGCAATTAATACATATGAACGGTGTAGTGGAGCAAAGCTTGTATTTTGAATCTGCTGAACTGTACATGGATTGGCATCCAACAGATCCAAATTTAATTGCTTTCACTGCTTTTTATGAAGATTGGAGTTATAACAGCGTAGTTTACAATGGACATACGCAAGAAATGGAAGCGATTGATGTAGAGAATCCATTTGTAAAGTGGTTGGACAGCGAGAATTTAATGGTATTCGATTGGAGTGAAACTAGTTTAGATGGAAGTAATCTAAAACAGTATTCTATAGCTGATCATTCCATTAAGGCTACGGAGTGGAGTAATATTATAGATGTACAAAACTTAGGGGATTCTCTAGTCTATATTCAAATAGATGAAGAAAACATGCAATTTAAGTATCACTTAGTGAACAAAAGTAGTGGAAAGAGCTTTGACTGGGTATCTCCAGCCGTAAGTAATTACTCCGAGTGGGTTATACCTACCATATCCATAATCTCTCCAAATAGCTTTATTGCCTTCCAAGCGAAAGAAAAGGGAAATAAGGATGAAACAAACGAAAAAAGTATAATAGGTATGTACTCCATAGAAGGGGAAAAACAATATGGGGAAATAATAGAACGTCCTATTGACTGCTCGCCAAACGGTATGATTTGTCTTGGTGGATATGAGAAAGAACAATGGATTAACTTAAATACCTTAAAAGAAGGTAAATGGTTAAATATATTGGAATAGAAAAAGCTGCTATACATTTGTATAGCAGCTTTTTTCTGTATGTTTTAGTGTAAGCTTGGTGGAAAGCCTTGGTTGATTACTGTCATAACTGTAAAGAAACCAAAAACTGCAAATGTACCAAAGTTAAATAAAACACTTAGTAAATTTTTTTCTTTGATTGCTTGGTAAGTGCCTATAATAGCTAGCACTGTAACAAGACCAAAAATAACTATTAATAAGTTCATGAAAGACACTCCTTCCGACATATAAAATAAATGTCGCGATTGCATATTCCTCTTCTATTGTAATTGTTATCTGTTCTTTTGTCGAGTAATAAAAGTGGCGAAAGATTGAACAAAGGTAAACAAATCGTTTAATATAGAGAAGAGGTGAAATTATGTTAAATATACGTACATACCCATTAGGTTTTATACAAACGAATTGCTACGTCATTTCCAATGCTAAAAAAGAATGCCTAATTTTTGATCCAGGAGGCAACGGAGAGCAGTTAATTAAGGAGCTAAACAGGCTGCATTTAAAACCAATTGCCATACTGCTGACCCATGCTCACTTTGATCATATTGGGGCTGTAGATGACGTAAGAGATGCATATCATATTCCAGTCTATATACATCCTACAGAAAAGTCATGGTTAACTAATGCGGAGAAGAATGGTTCTGCCAAATATGCAGAAATCCCAAATATTATTGCTAAGGAAGCCGACGTAATGTTAAACCTTGAAGAAAAGATTAGTATTGGTGATTTTGAATTTACCATCTCTCACACACCAGGACATTCTCCAGGCAGCATAACCTATTACTTTGAATCAGATGGCTTTGCAATAGTTGGAGATACGTTATTCCAAAACAGTATAGGTCGTACAGATCTACCTGGTGGTAACGAGAAGCAGCTGTTAAAGTCGATACACACAAAGCTATTAACACTTCCTGTAGAAACTGTAATATATCCTGGGCATGGCCCAGCATCAACTGTTCAAGTAGAAATGGACAGCAATCCATTTTTGAATGGGTTTTAATAAAGACCAAATAAAAAGCAGCCTCCATTATATGTGGAAGCTGCTTTGGACTTTATTAATGTCCACCTGGTACATGTATGAATGTAGTGTAGTATGTAAAACCAGCGAAGAAGAACATTAAGTAAGCCCCGAAGATGTACATATACATACGCTCAGATAGGTTTAAGAACCCTAAAAGAAGGAATAACCCCGTATTTGCTAAAAATAGTAAAGACGCTTCTGTCATATCACCTAAATAAAACATAACTGCAAAAATCCCTGTCCAGAATGCCATTACTTTATACATATTGCCCAATTGTAGTCCCTCCTTTTGCAAAGAATACAAATAATTCTCCTATTCATTATAAATGAAAGTGTTCTTACATGTAAACTGATTATTAGATATCTACATATGAATAACATAAGTTTGTCACAATTAAGATACATCTTCAATTCATTATAGAACTTCGACGTGATATACGCAATTAATACAGTGATTTTGCTTACTTTCTAACTGGATGAATGAATTCTCTGGGAATAACTTGTCAAACTGTCCTTTTAGAAAGGATTCATGTAATAAGCATATAAATTGTGGGTATTTATTTAAAAAATCTTTATAAGGACAATTGAATATAGAAAAAGTGATAACTTTTTTATTGTTCTTTTCCATGATAGTAGGGATATAACCTATAGAGTGGGCAGTTTCCTTTAAAATATCCAGTTTCTCTTCAAAGGACATGCTATCCATTAGTGTATGATTAACCACTTTTTGTCCGTTTTGATAAGCGATATCCTTAGCTTTTTCAAGCGCTTCCTCACCCATTGTATCCACTAATTCCAATAGCCATTCAAGCAGTAAATGATTTTCTTGTTTAGGAAAACTTAAATGTATTGGTTCTTCAGCAACAACATAAACTCTTGCTGGCCGACCACCTTTTTCGTTTTTAACGAATTTCGAAGTCAGTAGCTTCGCTTCGTTTAGTTTTGTAAGATGTAGTCTAGCCACATTTGGATGAATACCAAAATGTTGGGCAATTTGCTGTACATTTACTTCCTTATTTTCTTTTATAATATATTGATAGATTGAGAATCTAGTCTCATCTGCCAGGGTACCTGTTAGTTTTAATGTATCGGACAAGTATATCCCACCTTCCATTAATTTTATTATAAGGGAGAATTTAAGAATGACAAACGATATCATCTAATAAATAAAAATTGTGAAAAATCACTTTATTTATTTAGGAATAGGAAGTATACTATGTTTTATAAGCTTCGTGCGGCCAAGCTTGTGACTGGGGAAAGGACGACTAAATGCAGCAAGAAGAAAATGTAGTGGAACAAAGATGCTTCCAACTATTAAAGAAGGCACATCAATTTGGAGCTTCTGATCTTCACATGATTCCCAATGAAGAAAATTACATCTATTATTTCAAGAAGACATCCCAAATGTTCGAGGCAGGTCAGCTGCCATTAAATCTCGGGATTAGAATCATATCATACTTCAAGTTTTTATCCTCTCTTGATATCAGCGAAAAACGAAAACCACAAAGCGGTTCCTTCCAACATATGTTTAACTCACAAAAATTTTCGTTTCGAGTTTCTACCTTACCATCTGTGTATGGAAAGGAGAGCTTAGTCATTCGACTTCAACAGCATGACAATGCAAAAATTATCCACTCACTTTCCTTATTTAGAGGAGCATCAGACAAAATCGTAGAGCTTGCTAACCAACGGCAAGGAATGATTCTATTTGTTGGACCAACTGGCTCAGGTAAGTCTACCTCTATGTATTCATTGACAAAATACTGTGCAGAAAATATGAACCGGCATGTCATCTCTTTAGAGGACCCTGTTGAAAATAGCCAATCATATCTACTTCAAATTCAAGTGAATGAGCGCTCAGGTGTTACGTATGCCAAAGGGCTAAAAGCCATCTTAAGGCACTCGCCAGACGTGATTATGATTGGAGAGATAAGAGATGAGGATACGGCTAAAGCGGCAATACAGGCTTCCTTAACGGGCCACTTAGTAGTATCCACGATTCATGCCAAGGATGGATTAGGTGCTTTATATAGACTAATGGATCTTGGTGTTAAATCTCATTATCCATGGCATTGAGTTAACATCCTTGGCATTTCTTTCAACTCCTTGGCACGAGCGAAGCTTAAAACTATTGGTATGTCTAGAGTCTGTTTCAAGTAGTTTGGCGAGACATGATTTTCTAATGTAGAAGAAGAAACACCATTTCAAAGTTTGGCAATGGAAGGTATTTCGGTCAGCATGTTAGGCGCCACACGAATCAAAGTTTGACACCACAAGTAATATTGAGCAACAAGCTTGGCAAAAGTGTGATTAAACGAACAAATATAGCTATGATATTTAAAAATATTCATTTTGGTTTTAATCCATTAAAACACATAACAGATGATATTTTTAGTGAAATGTAAAGAATATTTTTACTGATACAAATAACAAACAGAAGGATGAGTATAGGGTCTTGGTATATCCGCACAGACACAGACAATAATTATTTAAATATCAAACGCTTGATTATATTTTTAATAGAAATTCCCCTAAACAGTTGTTAATGGACATGATTAGGGGAATTTCTATTATTCTATTGAATTGATAGAAAGGATAGATTCTTTTGGAAATTTACTGGTATAATAATAAATAATGAAACTAAAATTAACCAAGATTGAATCTTGCTATTTTCTTGCGGTGTAAGGAGGAAATAATTTATGTCGAATATGTTTTCTGCTGGAAATTCAGCAATTGGGTACCTTTATCAAATAAGATACGCATTACTAATGATTTTGAAAAACAATGATAAGGATATTTCTATTGAAAATTTAGATGATATTGAATTTGGAAAAGAAGGTACCCCTATCGAGCTTCTTCAGTTAAAACACCATTCAAGCAAACGAGTGGCTAATCTATCTAATGGTTCTAGTGATTTTTGGAAAAGCATTCGTATTTGGGCTGAGGCGGTTAAAAATAATAGCATAAGAGTACCAGGAGTATTTTTCAGTCTTGTTACAACTGCGTTAGCATCACCAAATTCTGCTATTTATTATTTGAAAAATGATAATAACAGGAATTCAAAAGAAGCACACATAGCGTTATTGAATCATATTACAGCGTCAAAGAGCGAGGGGAATAAGGTAGCATATGATTCATTTCTTTCACTTGATAGTGACCAACAATTTAGATTAATAGATAGCATCTATGTATTGGATCAAGCTGAGAATATGATTGACGTTGTCGATACAATCAAAAATGAGTTGCGTCTTGTTGTAAAACACGAGCTAATAGAACCTTTCTACGAAAGACTGGAAGGATGGTGGTTTGAGGAGACAGTTAAACATCTATTTTATGGCTCTAAAGATCCGATTAGAGGATCTGAAGTGCATAGAAAAATACAAGATATTCGTGATAACTTAAAGCCAGATGCACTTCCAATTGATTTTGCCAATGCAGAACCCAGTGAAACCGAACAAATTTGGGATGAAAGAATTTTCGTCCATCAGTTAAATGCAATCGCTGTTTCTCATCCACGAGTGAAAAGAGCAATAAAAGATTTTTATCGGGCTTCCAACCAAAGAGCTAGATGGATTGCGGATCAGCTAGTGAGTATAAGTGAGTTGGAAGATTACGAAAGAAAATTAATAGAAGAATGGGAAGAACAGTTTGCAATGGCTGAGGAGGGTATATCTGATTATTCAGACGAACATTTACAAAAAAGTGGTAGGGTACTATACAATGAGGTAATGAGGATTCCTTATTTAAATATAAGACAAAATGTAACAGAGCGGTATGTAATGCAAGGGAGTTTCCATATACTTTCGGATCAAATTCCATTTAGAATAGGATGGCATCTACAATATAATGATAAATTAGCCTATCTAAAGAAAAAGGAGTTGGATAAACATGAATAGTTGGGAAAATCGCCCTGTTGAAATTGCTAATCTCATTAATCCAGCCTTTTGTGGATTTTTAATTTACGAGTTCATTAAAGGGTATGAGGAGAAGGATGATAGCGAAACTGGTACACCATACGATCTATTTTTTTTAATGTTACCAATAATATTACACAAACCAACAAAGCTTGTCTTACCCCGTTCTGTCAGTACATATATGCATGTATGGCTCCAAGAGAAACCAGAAGTACGAGTTGGGTTTGCATTAAGAGCTAAAGAGTTAGTTCCCTATACAAAAGAAGCAATTCATTTTTTGATGAAAAGAGAAATAGTTACTGTAAACGAGAGTGGAAATTTCAAAATTTCCAAAAAATTAAAACCTTCTTTAATAAATTCATTAGAAAATGATTCAAAGATGTATCTAAACGATTATCAAACTAAAGCTAAAATGCTAGGTAGATGGTTCGCTGTTACAGGAACAAGTTCAACGATTTATACAATGTGGGGGGTAAGTCCATGACCATGCAAATAAAAGAAATAATACTTTACAATAAACAAGGTAAGTTAAGAACGATTCCTTTTGAAACTGGCAAAGTCAATATCATTACTGGTAAATCGAAAACAGGAAAATCAGCAATAATAGAAATCGTTGAATATTGTTTAGGTAGATCGGAATTTTTAATTCCCGAGGGAATTATTCGTAAAAATGTAGCAATGTATGGAGTAAAATTTCAATTAAACAAAGAAGAATTATTTATTGCTAAAGCCCCCCCAGAAGGGAATAATCAAAGTCAAAATAGGGTTTATATGGAAATAGGGAATGATATAATACCACCTGAACTAACAAAAATAATTCCAAATACAAACGACGATGGCTTGACAGATTACTTGGGAAATTTTATAGGAATATCTCCGAATTTGAATACTCCAAAAACAACAGAATCAAGAAACCCATTAGAAGCTAATTATAAACATTCAAGACTTTTTCTTTTTCAAAAACAAAGTGTAATTGCAGATGAAAGTATATTATTTCATCGTCAAAAAGAACCTTTCCTGCCGCAAGCAATAAAAGATGTATTACCTTATTTTCTGGGAGCTGTAAGAGAGGATCACTTAAAATTAGAAGCAGAATTACGTGCGACTAAAAGAGAATTGAAGATTCTAAAGAAGAGAGAAATCGAAGCTGAGCTACTAAGTACCAGCGGTTCAACAAAAGCGCAAAATCTACTCGATGAAGCAAAACAAGTTGGACTAATAGAGGAAAGTTTTTATGTGGACAACCAAGAAGAACTTATAGATAGGTTAAAAAAAGCCCTGTTATGGAAACCTTCTGGTATGTTAGGAATAGAAATGAATCAATTAGAAAAACTTCGGGAAGAAAGAGCGCAACATGTTGAGCAACTAAATGATATTATTGAGCAAATTCGTGCAGCAGAGTCTTTTGCTGCCGAAGCATCAGGTTATTCTAAAAACGGCAATGAACAAAGATTAAGGTTAGAGTCAATTGCTTTGTTCAATGAAGAACCAGATGATGAAAGTTGTAAATGTCCTCTGTGTTCATCAATTCTTGAAGAAAAGATGCCAAGAATAGAAAATATGACTAATTCGCTTAGAAGATTGAATATAAATTTACAAGCAGTGGTTAGAGAACAACCAAAGCTCCGTAATTATATAGAGAGTTTGGGAAATGAAAAGGAAGCAAAAAAACAACTAGTAAATAATTTCTCTAGGTCAATCGAAACACTGATACATGAACAAGATGTAGCTAGAGAGATAGAGGACTTAAATAGACGAGTATCGCGAGTAGTTGGAAGAATAAGCCTTTATTTAGACAATTATCAAGAATTACAGGAAGATAATGATTTACTAGAAAAGGTAAGAGCGACAGAAAGTCATATTGAATATCTTGAAACCTTACTTGACCAAGAGAAAAAAGAAGAAATTTTATCCTCTATTTTAAGTCGCATATCTAAGTACATGACAGAATGGGCGAAAGAGTTGGAATTAGAGCATTCAGACGCTCCGTATCGCTTGGATATAAAAAACCTTACAGTAATCGCAGACCAAGAAGAGCGTCCAATACCAATGAATCGCATGGGTAGTGGTGAAAACTGGTTAGGTTGTCATTTAATAAGTCATTTAGCATTACATAAATATTTCATTCAAAAGAATAGACCAGTCCCTTCATTTTTAATACTTGATCAACCAACGCAAGTGTATTTTCCTCCTGAAAAATACGGAAATATGGAAGGGGATGTCGAGGAATTAGATGACGAGGATAGGAAAGCAGTAAAGATGATGTTTGATCTATTGTTTAAAGTATGTAAAGAACTTTATCCAAATTTGCAAATAATCGTTCTTGATCATGCTAATTTACAGGACGATGAATTCCAAAGTGCTTTAGTTGAAAAACCTTGGAGAAACGGAAGGGCACTGATACCTTCTGAATGGTTATAGTCAAAAATAAACAAAAGACCGAACTTCTATGTTCTTTTACTTTGAGCATATTTTTTAATGAATTATAATCCGAAAAGTAATTTCAAATTTATAATATATTTTTACAATTGTTTGGAGCAAACAAGCAGTGCTAGGAAACGAGTGAGCAAAGGATGGAGCGTACTTACGTACGTGACTGACTGACTGAACGAGCGAAGTTGACAACGCAATGCGCAGTGGTTTGAAAGCCGTAAAGTCTAGTGATGATGGCGAAGAGGTCACACCCGTTCCCATACCGAACACCTAACTAATCAAGTAACGGGTGCTTTATTTAAAGTAGGAGTAAAGCACAGTTCATTAAATAGTTGGGTTACCAAACCTTCTCTAGTAGGAGAAAATTCTTTTTTTAACCAAAAAGAATTAAATTAGACAAATTAGGAGAGAAGTTTAAAGGCATTCATAAGAAAGAAATTAAAGAATTGAATAAGCAAAGTTTATAAAAAGCGGGAAAAGCTTACGATAAATTTGATAGTTTTCTGTCTCATTTGTATAAATGGAGGCGTATTGGTCTTAACAGTTTCAAGAAGGAACTAACTCAAACACTGTTATGGATTACATTTTTTATATAAACATTTTGATATGTTTTTAGACCATTGGAAACTGCTTTTGGAGTAAAATATATATATATCTATTAATGGGATTTATTGCTAAAATATTAATAAAAAGAGTTTTGTCCAGGAGGATTTATGTGGAAAATAGCTGCAATAATTTTGATTGGAATTTCCGTTTTTTTATTCTTTAGAAACTTATTACATAGTTGGGTCCTTTCTATTAAACTAAAAAAAATTCCTAATGGAATAAGCCCTAACTCCTTATTAAATATAATAAGTGTTTTATTGGCAGTTTTATCAGTGGCATTTACAATAAATGCTTCACTAGTCAGTCTAATTAATACTCATATTACTAACAACGGACAAACATATTTAATCATATTCCTAATAATTTTAGCAATCACATTCTATGCTATGAACTTAAAGGTAGATAGAATTCAGTATCTTGAAAAACAATTAGATTCTGACACAAAGAAATTATGGGAAAACTACGCTGAGTTAAATGAATTTTACAGACAAAAATCATTAATTAGTGCAATTGAAATTTTTACAAATTCGACACCAACAGTAGTATCTGTACAAAGATATAGATATCGAGTACTAAAAAATCATAAAAAATTAGGCTATGTTAAAGGTAAAGGTTGATTTATAGTGAAATGGTATTGTGACATGTACCCTACATCTGTAAAAATAAGTTCACTTTAACTGGATATTTATGTTAAAATAGGAACAAGTTTGTGAAGGTTTACACTTAAACTAACGCAGCAGGTTAGAGCAACAAGAACTATCGTCAGATTTACACCGCTAAGTAAAGAAGTGCTACCAAAAGACGGGCTGGTAACTTGACTTGTTATTGCAAATTATTTAGGTTCCCGCAAATCGCTACAACGTTAAAGATTCCAAAGACCGCTTGGGGAACTAATATTATAATTATGAATGTCTAGCTAATTCTACTTTTCAAAAGTTGAATTATACATATTTAAAGAGTCATAACTATATTTGGAAGGTGAGATTGCTTTGCTAGAGTTAAGAAAAATTAATAGTGACAATTATGAAGAATGTTTAAACTTGCGTACAACTGATACAAGTGTGGAATTTGTAGATTCTGTGGCGTTTTCATTAGCCGAAGCGTGGGTATTTTATGAAGAGTCACGTCCTTTTGCAATTTATGCTGATAATGTGATGGTAGGCTTTGTTTCAATGTCTATTGGCGATAATAACCCCCAAATTATCAATTTTATGATTGATAGCCGTTTTCAAAAAAGAGGCTATGGATCAGCAGCGGCAAAGCTTTGCATTGAATATTTGTGTAAAGAATTCAATGCACGTCGGATTTCCTTACCAGTTAATTTAGAAAATAAAACCGCACGAAAATTTTGGAGTAGCTTAGGCTTTGAGCGATCGGACAATATAGAAAATGGTTATCTTTATATGCGGTTGTACATAGCAGAAAAATAGGTGAGCTACAAAAAGACTTTTCAAGGTTTTGCAGAAAATGTTATGGGGGTTGTCTGAATAAAAACCTGTATATAGAAATAATTTATTAACACTGTAAACCTCATTTTTTCGTCCCTATACTACAATTCCAGGAGTTTTAGTGGGATAAGCTTTCCTTTTCTTATTCCACTAACGGGTGCTTTAGTAAAAAATGGACATCAAATACAATGAGCTTGGAGACACATTTTCCAGCTCTTTTTTATGTGCACTTTTATTTAGAATGCATAGTCTCTCAGTCTTAACTTGTCTGCGGTTTCCCACGTTCCATGAACGCTTGCCAAGATAAGCATTTGTTTTTTCTTGCTTAAATCGCTTTCCATTTTCCTGTTGTCGAGGAATTGAAACCACACTAAATAAAGTTGTAAATACTTCGTAGAAACACCATTGAACCGACTTATCCATTTCTTTAAACGAGAATGGTAATTATTAATATTATTGAGGTGGTAGATGCCTTTCTTTACATATTCTTTCTTACTGCCGTTTATAATGATGTGCTCCACATCGTTACTAGATGTATAAGATTTGTAAGAATTGTGAGCATCGGAAATAAGCACCGTATCATTCTTAAAATGCGATGTAAGGGTGTTATCAATTTGTTCCATTAGAATTCTACCTGAACCGACCCGTTTTGAAAGGGTTGTTTTGTTTCGGTCTCTAGCGACTAATACACAGATTTGTTCATTAGAAATACCTCTTTTGGAAGCAGAACCCCCACGTTTTCTTGGTTTACGATTTGGAATAACTCTTCGTCCTTTATGGCTTTCTAAGAAGTATGTTTCATCTACTTCTACTAGTCCTTCAAATATACCGATACTTTCTTTTGCGAGTGCAGAGAGCACTTTATGCCTCCAGTAAAATGCAGTTACGTGAGTAATACCAATATTTTTAGCGGTTTCCCGAAGTGAGAGACCATTCAACATACACTCAATAAATGGAATCCATTTGTCTGCCTTTTTCGAACGATACATAGGGGAATTAGTCAAATCACTGCTTAATTTATAACAGTCCTTGCACTTATAACGTTGGCGACCATCTCGCTTCCCGTAACGAACCACAAATGTACTTCCACAATGGCGACAATGAAAACCATGAGAAAACTTTCTCTCTCTCAATTCACCGATTAAAGCTCCTTGTTGTGAGGATGACGGCGAGAAATGGCGAGTTAGATAATCTAAGATGTATTCTTTTTCTTTATCATTCAAGGAAGAAATATTAGCTATTATGTTCGTTAAAGTCATTTGAATTGCCCCTTTTGTAATGTATACAGTCAGAATACTACAAAAGAGGACGTTTTATTCAAAATCAACCAATAACTTTAACATAGCCAAAAATTAAAAATAATAATAAATGGTGATCATACTACCGTTAGAGAAGGTGATGATTTAAACCTCGTTTCACAAGCATATTTTGAATTTAATTTGGATGAAATTAATACGATTATAAGTGCGTATTTGAAAGCGACTGTTAGTTTTAAAACTTATAATGAACGGGACGATGACATCGAAGAATTGCAAGATATCTATTTAAAGCTTCTTGAAGAATTAGATAAACTATCAACTGAGCGAATTGATAATTTCTATACATATAAATTCGAACTAGTTAAGTTGCTACACCCATTATTAGAAAAAAGCATGAATGTAAACTTTAATATCGAATTACCTCCAGATAAAATAGAAAAACTAAATGGACGTAAATCGGGTATCGACATAGCAATGTTTTTACTTAAAGATTATATGTCAATAAAAGCAAATCTAGATCTTTTCAATTACAAAGGTACTTCGGATTCAAAAAAAGCAAGAATGTATTCTAACTTACAATTAACAAATAAACTTGGAGAAAATTTCATATATGTGATAGCCCATCAAACTGATGAAAATTGGACTCAAGAAAAAGTAATTCAAAAGATTGAAGAAGACACGGAAAAATTCCTCGATATAGTTGATGCAGAAATTCATTTTATTTCATAAAATATGATATCATATCATTAGGAGGTGTTTTAAATGCGTCATTCAATTTTTAATGTTGAAAAAACAATCAATGTGCCAGTAAATCCTTCGATTCAAGAAGAACGACGCAAACGTTTTAATGAAAAATACAAAAAGACTTTTAATTCTGATTTAAATATGGTCGAAAATCCAACTTCTACACCTAAGCAAGTAGTGGTTAATGTATATGGATTAAAATCCAAATGGTTATAACTTTCTCCCCATCCAGGTTACAAATATGGATGGGGATTTATATTACAATTCGTTAAATGAATACCGTAAGCCCGAAATAAAAAGAAACCTTTCCGATATGCATGACAAATAACCGTATCATTTCTTGGACAAGCCGTATAAAGAGATTGTCTTGCTACGGATACTCGGTGTCTTATTCATTAAAGAAATCGGAGAAATACACCGAAAAAAAGAAAATTGGGCAAGGGTGACCTTTTACCGAGCCAAGATAAAATTAAGAGAGCGAAGAATAAATGAAGAACAGATAGAAATACCAGCGATTAGCTAATCAAAAATGGATAGTACAATATGGATATAAAGAGTCCTATATGGAAACGATTGAAAACGAACATCAAATTAAATACTATGCGCCTTCTAATTGGATAGTCTTTCATATACCAATACTTTTTACTATCATTACAGTGTACCTTTTAGGAAACTTCCTGTACCAAAAGCGCATTACAAAACGTGGTGAAATTCTTCTGATTCACTATGTCTGTGTACTTTCGTAGAATGAACGATACATTGTGCGTGACTTATTACCACTTATATAGATCATCCATGTACTGAGGAAACTGTCGAATTTGTAGAGCAACATATATATCCACTTCTGAACAATTTTTTCAAATCTTGAATCAAATGCGTGACGAATTCGATTCTTAGTGATAATGCTTCTCTCAACTAACCCCTTATATTTCGCTTCAATTAAACTATATAATTCTTCGTATCTAGGACTTTTCAATGCTGCATTAATTTCTTCCACATCAACTACATGTAGTTGATGAAGCAATGCTAAAGCTGAAACCACTACATCCTTTTGTGTTTTCGAAACACTTCCCCCTTTATTTATAATATGACAATACCAAATCGTCCTTTGGCTAATTCTTATTTAATAACCAAGCAAAAAATGGATGCATAGAGTATCTATTTTCCTTACTTCTTTACTTTTATGTGTTAATATTAGTTACTAAAGATTTAATTTCAATTATTTTCTAAAATATTGACCTTTTTCGACTATTTATATATAATACTATTAATAAAACAAATGTTCTTATTTTGGAGTGGTGGAAGGAAGAGATTGCCCTTGTTATTTACCAATCGGGATTTAAAAAAATTTATTGAAAATAAAGTAAATGTTGACTCGGAAAAAGTAAAAAAATATAGAAAACAAGTGAATAACTTAAGAGATAATTTAACTGACTACATTAAAGAAAATCCTGATTTCGGTTTAGTAAAAATGCTCCATTCAGGCTCTGTTAGGAAAGGAACTGCTATCAGCACTCTTAATGATATGGATGTTGCTGTTTATGTGAAGCCTGAAAAGATTGAAAATTATACAGAAGAGCAAGTGCTTTCTTATATAAAAGATGGATTGGTGAAAGTGTACAAACGTCATAACATGACGGAAGATCAATTCAGTTTAGGAAAACATTGTCTGAAGGTTTCCTTTAAAGGTTCTGGATTAGATGTTGATGTGGTTCCAGTAATTCCTACTGGAGCGCCAAATGATATGGGTCATTTAATTGCTCAGGATACGGGTGAAAGAGTCCTAACTTCTATTCCTCTACACTTGTCATTTATTCAGTCAAGAAAAGCTAGTAACCCTAACTACGCAACAATGGTGCGTATTACAAAGTGGTGGAGAAATAAAAATGAATTTAAGATGAAATCATTTTTAATAGAAATGATATGGGCACATATTGCGGATACAGAAGGAATTTCAGACGACATTGTTACAGCCCTGCAACAGTTTTTTCGGTACATCGTTAATACGGAATTGAAAGATCCGATTGTTTTTGAAGATAATTACAAAAAGTCTGAGGTGATCCTAGTAGAAGGAGAAGTTAATATTTTTGATCCAGTGAACCCTGAAAATAACCTCGGATATAGCTTGGATTATACAAAGCTTGAGCGGATCTTAGATGAGGCGGATGAAGCGTTGGGTTATCTTTCTCTTGCTATGCAAGCTTCTACAAAAAATGTTGCTGAGGCATCATTAAAACAGATTTTTGGATCGTCATTTTCATTATAAGGGGTCTTGTCCATGTCATTTTCATATACGCAATCTAGCACAAAGTCGTATACATATGCGAATACAAGATATGTTAACGATAAAATTATTGCTGATTTAACATACCTTGCTGCTCGGTTTCCTGGATTATTTACAGAAGAACGTTTAACTAGTTGGAAAAGTGACTTTTACCAATGGTTAAATGACGGATATGCCAAAGTGATAAAAGTTCAATTCAAAAGAAATAACGTGTGTTTTTACCAAATTGAGTATGGTATGAAAGATGATGGTACGATAACATCTGATGATAATGTAGGACGATTTAGAGGAATTGATCTATCCGATTCATCTACTTATATAGTTATTGAAATGACTCCCAAATGGTACGAGTTATCGAAAGAAGAACAAGTAAAATACAAGGGAACACTCATTTTAAGTTGGGGAGCTGCTGAGCAGACTACATATGCAAGCGGTCTAATGCGAACTTATGATAAACAATATTCGAGTGGTTCTCTAGGTGTTCAACGATCAATTTTAGGTGGGTAAAATATGCAGATCAATTTATTTGATGAAAAAGAATGTTTGGTCCAAAAGCTTGACTATGACTTCGATTCAATAATGGAAAATGCAGAATCACAAAGCGGTGATACTTTTTCTAACGCAGTACAGTTAATTGAACAAGCAATTATGGAAGAATGGGAATACGAAATCAGTCCCACTCCTTCAAGTATCGTTAAATATTTGAAGTCATATGCAGCGCTCGGATATGCAAACGAGCCTTTAGCAATCAGTGTGATAAAAAGAATCGAGGGGAACGCTCCTATGAAGGATATTTCGTCCACAACATTTGAAGAAATTATACATTTCCCTAATGAAGAGTTTCAAGGTAGATACCATAGATTGGTTGGGTTAGATAATTTAAAAAGCCTTATTCAAAAAGAGGGTGCCACTATCATGGCACCTGAAATACTTCGGAAATGGAGTAACCAGTATCACAACAAAATGATAGAAGCTTTACAAGCATTTAGTGATCGTTATCCTTTTTTTATATTTGAAGGAGACGTAGGTACGGGGAAAACTGAATTTGCTATGACGTTTGGTAGCGAACTTGCACAGTTTACAAATCAAGAAATCATCTTAGCGCGTATGAGCATGAAGTCCCGAGGAAATGGTGTAGTTGGGGAGATTAGTAAGCTGATTACTAAATCATTTCAGGATGCAAGACAAATAGCTTCAAGTTCCAAAAAACCTGTAATTATGTTATTAGATGAAGCTGATAGTCTTGCTCAATCAAGAGAAGAAAATCAAATGCATCACGAAGATAGAGCTGGTGTAAATGCATTAATACAGGGAATTGATCATATTCGTAGTTCGGAGATTCCTATTCTAGTAGTTTTCTGTACAAATAGACTTGGAGCAATTGATCCCGCTATTAAGAGGAGAGCAGCACTAGTTCATACTTTTTCTCGCCCTAATCTAGAACAAAGATACGAAGTTTTCCAAAAATATTTTGGTGATATAGCCTTAACACCTAAGGAATTAGCATTACTTGCTCAGATTACAGGTGAGAATGAAAAATATGGTTATGGATTTACCTATTCGGATTTATTGACCAGGGTCGTACCTCAATCTATTTTATATGCCTACCCTGATAAACCAGTAACATTCGATATTATTGAACATGCTATTCAATCGATTAAGCCATCTGCTCCATTTGTCGAACAGAGCCAAAAAGGGGGTAATGACTTGGGGTAAAGTCAGCTAAACTTTATGAAATATCCGATTCCAAAAAAAATCCAGTTATAATTTTCATTCATGGACTTAATGGTGACCCGATGGATACGTGGAAACGGGACAGGTTTACAAAATCACTTCCTGACTTAATTGATTCTGACTTAGATATTAAAGATTTTGATGTGTATTCATTTGGGTATAAAACAGGATTTACACCTGTACAATATGATTTTAAACAAGTAGCAAGACTTCTTTATTCTGAAATCATGGCAAAAGTACCTAATCGAGAAATTGTATTTGTAGGACATAGCATGGGTGGATTGGTTATTCAACAATACATCATTGATCGTTTTAAAGCGAATGAAGAAATAACTCTAAAGCTAATTAAAGGGGCTGTTTTTTTATGCGTCCCTTTTAAGGGAGCACCATTGGCTAGCGTTTTCGGTAGTTTTAATAAACAAATTCGATCACTACAAAAAAGAAGTAACCATCTTAAAGAACTAAAGGAAGATTGGACAACGTATACCCTTCGAGGTGGTTCCAAAATTGTTCCCAAAAACTTGGTGCATTCCATCCCTCAACTGTTGATGTACGGTGCCCAGGATGGCGTTGTCAAGGAACAATCCTCATCGCCACTTCATCTGGATGATGCTATTAAATATGCTGTTGATGTAGATCATAAAGGGGTTTGCAAAATAGATGAAGGCGATACAATCTATAAACACATTAAAACCTTTCTATTAACCTGTGTGAAAGAAACAAAGATTTCGATGATGCTTAGTATACAGGGTTATGACAAACAAAAGGGTGATGGAGAAGGAGTTTCCTTAGATTGGACTTCGCACTTTAAGTATAAACCGCGTCTCATTCCCACAAAAGAAATATGGGAAACAAAATTAAACCCTGAATTAGCTTACTCTATGAATACTTGGGAAGAAAATTGGTCGAAAAAAACCAACAGAATAAGAGTGCATGGTAAATTGCCTCTTACGGCAGGTATTGCAATAGGGTCACACTTTTCTAAAACAAAAGGAATTATTTTAGAATTCGAACATTATGGAGAACTCTGGTCTACTGAAAAAATTGATAAGACCTATAAACCATATGCTGAATATCATACTGGAAATTCATTACAAAATAAAAGGGCGGTATTAGTTTTAAGCGTTTGCAAAGATATTCATTCAGAAGTAAAAGAGGCATTAGATTTAGAGAATAAAAGTTACAGCATGTTAGTTAATGTCCTGCCTGAAACTGGTCCGAGTCAGACCTCAATTGAAACTGCGGAACAAGCAGTTGCATATGCATCAAAGGTAAAAGAAGTTGCTGAATATTTTAAAAGCAAAGGAGTAAATGAGATATATTTATTTCTAAATACCCCTTATAGCTTGGCTTTATTTGTTGGACATTATCTTACTGCCATGCCAGCAATTCAAACGTATGATTACGCCATGCCAGGATATTTGGAGTCATGCTTGATATAATTTTTAAAACTGACATATAGGAAGATGGATGAATGTTTATACAGGAATTCTTCTTATATGTTTTTTGTTTTTTCACAAATATTGTATATCAACAAAAGCTGAAATGGAAAAGTTTTTTTCAAACCCTACGAACCTTAGCCTTGTGAAAGTGGAAACAAATATAAATCCAAAAATAATTACTACATGTTGTAAAAGGTAGGCATCCATTTGTAATAATAACAGGGATGCCTTTTTTGAAATTACAAAGTCAAAGGACAACAAATCATTTTGAGGACGGTGTGATACATAAATGAACACAGCTTTTCGTAAAACGTCGGATGTAATGGGTATGTTTATTACTTATTCCGATTTATTTAATAGGAAGCCAAAAGTAGAAGAGGTTGTAGAGGACATTCGGAAAATTGAATTAAAAAAAGCCTTGACAATTATATCTAATTACAACTTATATACGGACGAACAAAAAAGGGAGTTAACTAAACGTTTACATCCTTTTATAAGCACCCCATTCATTTTAGAAAATATAAATTTGACACATGTATTTGATATACTTAATTTAACTTATTCGTTGAAAATGTTCTTAGCTTATGGAACCGAAAAGCCAGTTAATAAATTTGATAATACGTTTGATGACTTTTGGAATGTTTTAATGACTATATTCAAAATTAGTGATTTGATGGAAGATAGTTTAGCTGATGATATACAAGTACAACAGACTTTTCAAAAACTGTTGCTAATAAATAGAGATCGATCTTTTTTACCAACTCTTGCGAGACAACAATTATTCTTTGAAGAAATTTCAAAGAATCGACTTCTATTTGGTAATGAATTTGTGGATATACACACATATTTCGAAGCGGAATACGGTTATACAATTCGAGATTATCTATCAGTATTAGCATCTGTATGTGCAAATATAGAATCCAGAACGCAAGGGTTTGAAGATAAAAAGCTAATTGGAGTTTCTGTTGATTACTTCAAAACAACTAAAAAACAAGATATTGCTCAAGCCATTTTTAGTGATTTAACCGCAAATTTATCTGTTTTGAAAAAACAAGCAAATCAAAGCTTAGCCAACATTTATGATAATGAGTTTTTGATAAGTAAGCCTTTTTTTAAATATGACAATCACTATGTCTTATTTTCACTACCTCTATTAAATTTAGGGTTGTTTGATAGTTTATGTTTTAAGTTACAAAGAGTTTGTCAAAAAAATAAAAAAGACTTTTTCACATTTTTCGGAAGGTTATTTGAAAAATATGTCGAGTTTATTTTAGATGATGTTACAAAAAAGGCTAAAGGGATTTCCTATGCATTTACCCCTGAGTATAAATATACTCCAGGTAAGGACTCGTCTGATGCTTATATAAGATTGGGAAATAATTTGTTAATTATTGAATGTAAAGGAGGAAGAATTACTAAAGAAGCAAAAGTAAATGCTGATTTAACCGATACGGAAGATAAATTTCAAAAGTATGTAATAGAACCAATAAAACAAGCAAATGAAGCGTTTGAAAATATATTAAAAATAGACCGAAAGAAATTTTATGGTGTAAAAAAAGTTTATATTTTGTCTGTTGCTTTGCAGCGATTTCCTAAACTCCCTATGTATCATGAGCGATTAGAAAGTGAACTCCAAGGCTTACATCCAACCATCGTGCACTATGATTATATGAGTTTACTTGATTTAGAAGTGATTGCTGCCTATATTGAGAAACAAAAAAAGAGTGTGTTTAAATTTATAGAGAATAAGAAGTATTATCATGAATATCTCTCATATGAACATTATTATGCTAAGAAATATGGAGAGGTACCTTATTTAACGTTGCATAAACAACATTTTTTTTCTTCGACTGAAAAAATATTGGAGAATCTTAAACAAAATGAGGTAGGGACCACTCTTCCGAAGATTGTACTTTAATGTATACAATTACTATTCGGGTTTTACTTAACTATTGTTGATCTTTTATTTGCTAATAGGTAGCTTAATTGTGAGAATTGTTTCTATTTATAAATTGAGCAAGGTCGTGATGATTACTTAAGAGTTAAGAAATGCGAAGTAACTAAATTGATTTTAATGGCTCATCCAATTGATAACCTTTCCGTTCCTTCGGGATTTGTATTGGATTAATGCTTTAAGAAAATACTTTGTTGCAATAAACATAAAACAACTATTATGGGTAAATTTTGATAATTGTTGTTAAATATTCAATTATGTGTTGAATGAAAACAAAGAAGGTACTGAACATTTTATCTAATAGGTTTCCGTACAGTTGAGGGGTTTTAGGAACAATTATGTTTATAAAAATATTATTTTTAAAATGGGGCAATTACAATAGGATATTGTGTATATTACAAAAGTCCGAACAATTCTTACATTTTGATAAAGCAGAACACATAATACCAGCTGGCTTAGGAGGAATACAAAAACTTGAAAAAGGTTCTGTATCAGATGAAGCGAATGAGAAGTTTTCAAAAACAGAAACAGTAGCTTTAAGAAATTCATTTATTGCTTTCAATAGATTGAATTTTGGACTTATATCCCCAGTTATGAGGTTACTGAGGCAAGAAGAAAATAAAGGTGCAGAATTTTTATTAGGATTTATATTCGCAGGACAATCATATATTATCCCACAATTAATTCTTGATTTTAACGATAAAGAGAATACGCTTTTACCGATGGTATATGGCTACAATTTTAAATGAAGAGTTTGTAGATGATTTTCAAAATAAATTAAATAAGAAACTTATCCAGTTTTTAAAAAATAAGAAAAGAGTATATAAACTAGTTCATATGCCATTTAAGGTGAGGCTTTTAGAGAGGGGCTTATTTGCGATTGGAAAAATAGGAAAGAATTTAAATTAGAAAAGTTCCAGGAGTGAACTGTTATGATGCAAAAAACTATTGTACTAGAAGTTTTATACAGTACCTGCATCATTAACCACAGCTAATCTTGTCTTATTCTATTTTTCAAATTAAATTGATTAAGACTACATGAATTGTGATACGATCAAATCAAATGAGACTTGAGGAACACTCACTGCTTTTTTTTGTGGATAGCAATAGCGCGCTACTTCTTATTGTAATGCCGCTGTTCGCTATCGGGCAGGTTGAAATAGTTGTCGCGTAATCATTTTACTAAGAATAGAAATATTATGGTAAAATTTGAGGAGGTATAAAGTAGGAAGGAAAGAAGATAAGTGAATATATTTAATTTAATATCTAATTATTTTAAGAAAAGAAAGTCTTTAAAAACCATATCAGAAGTAGATAGTTATTTAAAAAATATTGAAGAGGTTAATAAAGTAAGCTTGGAAAAGAAAGTTGATAAATTAGCACTAATACGGATTTATATAGATGAAGGTTTGATAAATGAAATGATGGTACCTTTCCAAAAGGTAATAAAGTATCTTGAGCAAGATCAACCTTTTTCAATTAACGAAAAATCCGTTGCTTTTTTTACAAAAGAGCAGAAGTTTATTAGTACGATACCAGAATTTCAAAAGTTAAATGAATTGTTTATTACAGTAAAAAAAGATTTTCTAATGGTTATAGATAGTATTCCAACTCTTGTTGAGAAAACTAATAAGCAAATTGAAGTGGAATATAATAGTGCAAAAAAGTTTGTAATAGAGGTAAATAAAAATAAGGAAAACTATTTTGCCAATTCTATTAGCCAAAGACTGCTTAGTACATATGCTAAAACTTATTCATTTTATATAAATGGCGATATTGATAATGTGCAAGATCAAGTGGTTAAAGAATTCTTGGGATGGTATAAAAATTTAAACGAATTGGTACCCACATGGAATAAAGAATTTGTTAGTCGCGAACTAAAAGAACAGGAACAATTATTTAGCAATATTGATGGAAAGTCACTAGACCTCCAACAACGAACTGCAATTATTACAAATGAAGATAATAACTTAGTAATAGCAGGAGCAGGTAGTGGAAAGACTTTAACGATTTCAGGGAAAGTAAAATATTTGATTGATGTTAAGAAAGTTAAACCAGAAGAAATATTATTGATATCCTTTACGAGAAAAGCTGCTGATGAAATGTATGAAAGAATTTCCAAAAAATTAGGCGTAAATGTGGAGGTTAAGACCTTTCATAAATTGGGGTTAGAAATAATTTCAAATGATAATGAAGCGAGACCAGATATCTTGGAAAACCCGAGCGAGCTGATTAATGCCTATATGTATGAAGAAATATACAATAATAAAGAGCAAATAAAGAAACTAATTGAGTTTTTTGGATATTACATTAATATCCCAAAGAACCTAGAAGAGTTTGAAAACCTAGGGGAGTATCATGAACATTTTAAGAATGTAGATTTTGAAACCATAAAAGGCAAAATGGATAAAGTAAAATATGTTAATAAAACAACGCTTGAATTAGCACAAAGTTTGAGAACCATCAGTGGAGAAAATGTAAAAAGTCTCGAAGAATTATTAATTGCTAACTTTTTATTTTTGAATGGAATTGAGTATGAATACGAAAAACCTTATGAGTTTGATACAAGAGATGAAAACCATAGACAATATAAACCTGATTTTTATTTACCTGAATATGATCTATACCTGGAACACTATGGTGTAAATGAACAAATGCGGTTGCCTTGGATGAGTAAATTTGAGGAGAAAGAGTATATTGAGGGGATGCATTGGAAGAGGAATCTACATAAAGAAAAAAACACAAAGTTAATAGAATCATACTCATATTATAATAAGCATGGAATCCTCTTAGAAAAACTGGAAGATAATTTGAAGAAGAATAATGTTCGATTGAAAGAAGTAGATTTTTTAGACATTTTCTCTTCCGTATATGATCAGGGTAAGGATCGTTTTTTTAAGGAATTTATAAAGTTAGTCGGAACATTTATAAATTTATTTAAATCAAATGGATTTGATGTTGGACAATTTGAGGCATTCATTATAGAAAACTATAAGGTAAATCAAAGTAATCCCTTTTTTCTTCAAAGAACACAAGTCTTTTTTGAAATAGTTGAGCCTATTTTTATTTACTACCAAGAAGCATTAAAGGCACATAAACAGATTGACTTTAATGACATGATAAATATGGCTACTAAAATTATACGAAATGGTACTGTTCATTTTAATTATAAATATATCATCATAGATGAGTTTCAAGATATATCTAAGAGTAGGTTCAATTTAATCAATGCTATTAAGGAGCAGACACATGCAAAACTAATGTGCGTAGGAGATGATTGGCAATCTATTTTTAAGTTTGCTGGTAGTGATTTAAAGCTTTTTACTAGTTTCGAGAAATATTTTGGATATAGCAAAATATTAAGGATTGAGAAAACATATCGAAATGCACAAGAACTTATAGATATTGCTGGTGATTTTATAATGAAAAATCCAATCCAATATAAGAAGGACTTAAAATCCGATAAACAAAATAATAACCCACTAAAGTTAATAGGATTTCAAAAAGATAAAGCAACAGCTTTGATACGTGCCATTGATGATATTGTCTCTAAATATGGAGAAGACACGGAGATTATGCTGTTGGGGAGAAACAACTTTGACATATCCTTCTTAGAACAAAGTATGGGTTTCACTACACGTATAGACAAAAAATCAGGACATACGAAAATATTTTATAGAAAATATGAAAAGTTGAATCTTTTCTTTTTAACTGTTCATAAATCTAAAGGGCTTGAAGCGGAGAATGTCATTATTATTAATGCAGAAAATAGTATGGTTGGCTTTCCAAACAAAATTGCAGATGACCCACTTCTGAGTTGGGTAATGACCGACAGTGAAGAATATGCGTTTGCTGAAGAGAGAAGGCTGTTTTATGTAGCTCTTTCACGCACAAAAAATGATACTTATATTCTTACACCAGAATATAAAATGTCTTCCTTTGTTAAGGAGTTACAAATATTTTATAAAATTCCATATGTAGTTTCTACTAATGAGCCCTCGATCTTAAACAACCCGAATTGTCCAAGATGTCAGAGCGGATTTATGGTTCTACGCTCATCTAATAATGGTACTTTTTTAGGCTGTACAAACTTTCCGAAATGCGATTATACAATTAACAGAACGGAAGTAATAAAAAATCAAATTAAATGCGGACATTGTGGATCATATATGGTTAAAAGAAAAGGGAGATATGGTGTATTTTATGGCTGTACAAACTTCCCTAGATGCAAAAATACTAAAAAGCTAAACAATAACTAGCGATTTCCTTGCACGTAACTCAAGGTTTAACTTTGGATTTATAGATGACAAATGACAGCAGGGGGATTAATGTTGAAAAGTTATATTAGTATCAGTGAAAATACGAAACTTTCTACAAGTTGTATTTGTTGTGAAATCCAAAACGAAACACCGAAATTATGGGATGTACAATTTACCTTTGGTAGCCATGTAGAAATAGTGAAATTATGCGAAATGCATTTGAAGGATTTAAAAAACCAAATTGACTTTACGCTTTCCTAATAGCAACTGGTAAACTTTAATAGAAGAGCAAATATCAAGGTGTTTAAATTTTACTATGGGCAAGGGACAAACCCTTGCCTTTTTTATACTTGTGAAATAATGTGTAGGTTAACTTTATAAATAGATGCGTTATACTTTACTTCTATTAAATTTGGTAAGGAAACTGAAAGGGGTTCTCTTTTCCATAGCTGTTTCGTACTCCTTGATCAAAAGCTGTAAGCCATCACGGTCAATCATTTCAATGTTATTCGATTTAGCTGAAATTAATGCCTCTTTACTAAAATATCGATTTGTGATAACCATCTTCTTTTGAACTTTCCAAACTCCTGCTCCACCACAGACTTCATTTACAGCTTCAACTCCAATGGTTCGCCCTTCTCCATAGCACTTGGCTTGAATTCCAGTTTTTATCTTATCTTTGATTGTAAGTACATCGATTCCATAGTCATTATGAGGTGTAAGTTCTACATAATAACCCATTCCATCATATAATTTGGATAGAAACGCTTCAAACTCCTTGCCTTCCATTTGATCAATTTCCTCAATAGCGAAATTACGAATCGTGGTAAGTATTGTTTTTTGCCGATGGGGAAGTACAAAACTGAAATTCTTGAAACTTTGCCACACAAAATTTATACCGAGATAGATTAATACAAGAAAGAATAACAAATTTAAAACTTCTCCATATGGAAAAGTTGCTCCAATCATTGACAAGGTTAAAAATAGATATAGTCCAAAAATGATTTTCTGTTTAAATTTCCAATATTGGACACGATGTGAACGTTTAAATGCTAGATGTAGATCCATAATTCGAAACAACCAAACGTTAATGAAGAAGAGTATACCTAATAATAAAAACGTGGATTGCACATCATCTTTAATCTGGTAGATTTCAGTAGCCACGGTCATACCGATGAAAAATAAAACTATAATCTCTATGATCGTTGACAATTCATTGGATTGGTTAGTGCTTTTAATTGTTTTTGCTCTAGGTTTCCTGCCCATTAACAACACCCTTTTAATATTTGTTAAGTGTATTATGTCCAAAAAAATAATAAAAATAAAAAAGTGTAATGAGTTATTTAATAAATTAGTACTTTAATGAAATCGATAAAGAGTCGGCAAGTATTTAACGTATACAATTATGAAATTCGCCGAATTAGGTTTCGTTGAGAAGCCAATCCCCGAATTTTAACATGTAAAGAGAAAAAACGCTTGGAGACTTCTCCGAGCGTTTTTTGTATATGTTTAATTTCCAAATAAATTTAATCCGTATGTGAGTCTTCATGAAACAGTCAAAACATAAAAGTAACATTAAACTGTGTTAGTTCATGCAGGTACAAAAGCGACTAATATTTTCATACTATCCTAATCAACTCTTTTACAAATTCATCTAGGTTTATTGTATTGTTGCCTTTAAAATGGTGCTTTTATTTGTATAGCTGTGGCCGCAAGAACTTATAACTTGAATGATAATAAAACATGGTTGTTATGTGGAAGGTAGATACAGAGGAGAATTGAATAGACTGGACTTGATAATTTTTAGTGTGAAAAGTATCTGCGAGTATACATACCTATTATTCTGGAAATAATCAGAATAAAAGGAGATATTTCAATGCAGCCATTTTTAAATAGATTACCGATTATAGAGTCGGAAACACTAAGTAGTTATCTTTTCAGAAGTTTCATAGTTAATTATCATAATAGTCCTTATCCTTTAATAAATGATTTGCTCACCAAACATGACTTGTGTTCAAATCAAATAAATGAGGAAATTTGTAAAGAATTAACATCATTAGTAAGAACAGAATCTCTCTATTCTTTCTCATATAGAAGTTTGAATATTAAAAGGAATTCGGAAAATATATTTTTTTTAAAAACTAGGACAAAATGTTGTCCAATGTGTCTAGATGAAGAACTTTATCAACGTTTTTCATGGGGATTAAATTTTATCAACGTTTGTATAAAGCATAATGTTTACTTGTTAGATAAATGTCTAATGTGCAAGGGTTCTTTTTCAATATATTCACTCTTCAACAATAAATGTGATCAGTGTGGTTGTAAACTTTCACATTTAAAAACGGTAGAAATTATAGAAAGTGTCACCCTAGAATCACAAAAAAACCTAATTGATTTCATATTTGGAAAACGGGATTTGTATTTAGGATTAAGTAATATAGAAGATATTATGCTTGTTCTATCAGGGTTTGCGCAGTTATTTCATGGTTTAAATAGTTTTACTCAGTGCGATATGCCTCATTATAAAATAGAATCCACGAACAAAATTCCTTTAAATATTCAAGGGTTAGTTGGTTTGCTTGCTGATGTATATTGGATATTTCAAGAGTTCGATATTCGATTTAAGGAACTTCTCCAACACTCTTTTCAACTAGAAGGAACAAGAGGTAATAGACGGAGAAAATCTAATTTCGAGAAAATAATTAATTCATCAGTAAATCTGAATTTTATTGCGGATACTTACAAAAGACACAAAATTTCCCTATACGAAAAAGATATGAATGCCCCAAAAAATTCAAAAAGTTATTACAGTTATTTATCAGCGTATATTGAAGAAAACTTCCTTACGAAAGGGCAGATAAAAATACAATTCGGTATTTTAGATAGTGAATTGGCGTATTTGATGAAAGTAGATTACTTTGCTGGATGCTTTATAAATAAGGGTGAGACAACCTATTTTCTAAAGAAAAATATCTTGGAACGTATTCAAACATTTTTGAAGTATAAATTGGATAAGGTTACTGCATTAGAAACAGCTAAGATATTAGGGATCCATGTTGATAGCGTTATGGAACTCGTAAACAATAATGTTTTAGAATACACTTCATATTTGAACAAGGAAAAGTTTTTTTCAAAGACTCAAATATTAAGCTTGTTGTATTCATTAAAACCAATAAAAATATCGAAAATTAAAGAAAAGATTTCACTTGCTCGTTGTTTTGAAAAGTATTCGAAATCAGGTCTTTCAATATCCCAAATGATTTTTTTTATAAGAATCAATGATTTAAAAGCTTATAAACAAACTGTTTCATATACATTAAATGATTTGTATTTTGATCCTGTTGAATTAGCAAAAGTAATAAAAGAACATCGCATCCTATCAAAAGGCTACAACTTGAAACAAGTAGCGGTTGAATTAAGATGTAATGAAAGAACTGTACTTAAATATGTAGAAGCAGGTTTGCTAGGGAATCCAACTATTGAACACTTAAATAATCGTGCATTTGCTTATCGATTCGAAACCGAAAAAATCGAATTGTTTAAAATGACGTATTGTTCGGTCAAACAACTTCAAGAACAATTTAATGTTTCAGCAACTCTAGTTAGTAACGCTATTAATAGAGGAACACTCAAAAACTATTTAGCAGGTATTTGCAGAAAAATACTTGTAAGTAAATCGGAATTTGAAAAATATATCATTAAACGAAAAGGGAGAAAAAATCATTAATTTAATGGTTTTTTTTTATTGAATTATCATTTCTATATTGTCAATATGATAATATAAAAATGATTATAATTACCTATATATTTTTTGAACTCTCAAATTTTATACTGGAGACTAATTAATCAGAGGGTTAATGGAAAAAAAATACATCAACCCTTAGAGTATAAAATGTTTCATTAGCGCGCATAAGTAGTATGAGAAGCTAGCAAGCTATCAAAGCGTATCCGATGACCGAGAGGTGAGAAAATTTTAAACACTTCTTTTCGAGCTGTGACAGGTTCCTATGGTCGAAAAACAAAGAACTGCTTATAACATTAACATTTGAGGCTACTATAACTTTAAAAAGATAAGGTGCAAGTAATTTTCTTGCAAGAGAGGGTAATAACTGAAAAATTTCACTCTAATTTACGGGAGGTTGTAATTAATGAGGATGTATATTGGAATTGGAACTAAATTTAAGTTGAATGAAAGATTTTATGAAGTAATGGAGGAAATGGAAAAAAATACTTATCTAGCTAGGGATTTGGATTTCCTAACAACTAGAAGGATATTTTCTTTAACTGAAATGTATAAATACCTTGAAGCAGGGGTTTTGGAATTTCAACTTGATTCTAATGGTAAAAAAAATAAAAGTGATTTTCATGATTTTTCTATGTTGCCCGTAAAATTACAAGAAGAAGCAAAATATAGACATTTCGTTATAAAACCATTGTTGCAGCTCAGAGGAGAAAAATTAAAACCCTATATTCAAGATCGCTTAAAGCAGTTAAGTGACTCAGGTTATAAAGTATCGGAAAGATCGATTTATCGCTGGTTATCTGACTATACAAAATCTGAAGATAGTATTGAATCACTCGTAAGTAATACGCAAGACTCAGGTCCAAGAAACAAGCTAATTCAAGGTGAAATTGATTTAATCATTGAAGAAGTAATGAATACACATTATAAAAGGAGAGAACTTTCTAATCCTAAGAATGTTTATTATGCCGTTATACACAAAATAGATATTGAAAATCTTACACGTAAAGAGGGAGAAGAAAAACTAAAATATCCTTCCATTTCAACTATTAGAAGGAGAATTAAGGAATCGGATTCTTATGATAGAGACAAACAGAGAATAGGGCATGCAGAAGCTAGAAAGAAGCATGGAAGTGTTCAAATGTTGAATAATGTGAAGCATCCTCTACAAAGAGTGGAAATTGATCATACACCACTTGATTTAATCCTGGTGGATAAAAATGGGATTGTGCTTGATAGACCTACTGTAACTACTGCACTAGATAAATATACGGGATATCCACTCGGTATTTATGTTGGATTTGAGCCAGCATCTTATACAGCAGTCATGTATTGCCTGTTGCATGCATTTGCACCCAAGAGCTATCTAAAAGAACGCTATCCAAGTGTTCAAAATGAGTGGCTTGCTTATGGTTTGCCTGAATTATTGGTGACGGATAGAGGAAAAGAATTTAAAAGTAAACATCTAAATGAAGCTTGCTTCCAACTAGATATTCAACTTACTTTCAACCCACCAAGGAAACCATGGTATAAAGGCAGTATAGAACGTCATTTTAGAACTTTGAACGAGGGTCTAGTTCATCAATTACCAGGCACTACATTTTCAAATGTAGTTAAAAAGGGAGATTACGATTCTGAAAAGCATGCGTCACTAACTCTTGATGAATTTCTTGAACATCTGCATATATTTATCGTAGATATTTATGCTAAAGAACCAAGAGGAAATAAACTTTCTCCTGCAAGAATGTGGGAAAAAGCAATAGAGAACGGGTTTACACCCTCTATACCTTCTTTCAAATTAGATTGGAAAGTAGCTCTAATGAAGTTAGGAACTGGTTCTATACAAAGTACTGGTGTTCAAAAAGACTATTTGTTTTACCAATCCCCAGATTTGCAAGGTCTCAGAAGCCAATTGGGATTGAAGGGGAAAGGTTATAAAATTAAGTACAAATACGATCCTAGCGATCTTTCAAAGATTTACGTTTATGATGAACTGAAAAAGGAGTATATCGAGGCAATGTGTACAGATCAAGAATACTCACTTAATCTAAGTGAATACTCTCACAGGGTGTTTGTTGCAAATGCTCGTCTAGAGGGGAATAACCGTACCAATATGAGTGAGATTGCAGCGGCTAGAGCAAGATCCGACGAAAAAATAAAAAATTCAGTCCTGAAAAAGAAGGAAAGACAACAAGCAGCACGAATGGCTAACGAAGGTTCGAATGAACTGTTGAAAGAAAAGGCAAAAGCTAAAGAGATAGGAAAGGTAAAAAATGAAGAAATATTTGGAGAAACCAACTCATTACCAAATAAATTAGAGGATGATGAAAGAAAAGAGTTGGACTTTGATCAAGATTGGGAGGCGTATGAAGTTGACTACTAAGGATGACATTACTCTTTTAACAAAGGAAGAAAAGTTAAAGAAAATAGATATATTACGTATTGCACACCCTGAATTCAAAAAAGCGTTAGAATTAATCCGCATGTGTCATGCAACCCATTTAAATTATAGTGAGCCTCAGTGCTTATTAATTACAGGTAACTATGGCACAGGAAAATCATCTATTATGGAGATTTATCTTCAAAAACATCAAAAAATCATCCCATTAGAGCGAACAACCAAAGTAGCTATATTAGCAGGTGACATTCGGTACCCAACGACTATCAATACATTTTTAGAATCGATGCTATATCATCTAGGTGATTCACACCCTACTAAAGGAACTATCGGTAATAAACAACATCGTCTTATCAAGTTTATTAGTGATTCGGAAGTAGAATTAATAATGTTAGATGAATTTCAGCATTTTGTTAACAGAGATGGCAATGACAAAATTAATCACAGTGTAGCTGATTGTTTAAAATCAATAATAAATTCTACCAAAGTTCCTGTTGTGTTGATTGGAATGGATGAATCTGAACTAGTACTAAAAGCAAATGGACAATTAAAAAGGCGTTTTTCATTTAGACATCATCTAAATAGTTTTAATTGCGTAAATGCGGAAAGAACAGATTATTTTAGATTATTACTAAATAATCTTGATGAAAAACTCCCATTTAAAAATCTGGCAGGCTTGAAGGAGCATGGAATGTGGGAGAAGTTCAATGGTGCTACCAATGGAAATATGAATTCACTTATGAAAATAGTTCGTACAGCAGCCAAATATGCAGTAGAAGCTGAACAGGAAAAAATAGAAATGGAACATTTTTCAAAAGCTTTTGAATTACACATTAGTATTATGAATGGAGCTAATCCGTTTAAGTAAGTGGCTTTGCCCAATATTTCCTTGAATATAGTGGTGACACAATTTTAAAATTATCTAAACCTAGAAAAGAGGTGTAGCATATCAAACAGAAGCTACCGTTAAATAGAACAAAGCCAATAGATCATGAAAGTCTTTATTCATTTCTACACCGCTTGGCTATTGTGAATCATTATGAACACTTCGGGTCTATGTTTAAAGAATATAAAATGTCATCATATGATGACAATTGTAATGAAATACATGCTGATTTATTTTGGGTGAGTTTTATAACTGACCTACTATACCAAATGAAGATAGATATTCAACCTTTAATTGTAAACCAATACGATGACCTACTTGTGCGCAAGAACATGGAATCAAGTTACCGACGTATTAGTTATAGAAAATATTATCATAGATATTCAACCAAGTTTTGCCCTGAATGCTTAAAAGAAGATTTTTTTCATCGAATTTACTGGGATGTAAGTTATGTGACGACTTGTGTTCAACACAATATAGACCTTATTTCTAATTGTACTACATGTGGTGAATATGTACGTATGTCTCGATTAATGAGAGATTCTTGTATGTGTGGTGCAGGGTATACTACAATGATAGCTAAAAACACTGATCCAATAACATCAGAAGTTCAAAATGTTTTCCAAGAATTTCTTCTAGGTAAACGAAAAAAAATAGTAAGAGCTGATTACAATATCTTATCTTCAGAAGAATATTTAGAATTTTTTTACTTTTTCAGTTTATTAATACATGGACTAGATTCTAATAAATTCTTCTTTTCTAGCCTGTATCAATTTGAACAAAATTTTTACATGATAGCTCCATCCATAACAAAAATTAATACTGACAAATCTAATCTAATAGTGAATACTGCACATTTTCTTACATTAGATCCTTCCAAGGATCTTATTACTCTAGTGGATATGGTTTCTGAATTAGGGCGAGGATTAGCGTATTCTATGGTTTTGAAAAGTAAGAAAACTAAGATTTTTAATAACTTGTTTAAGCAACCAAAGGGGAGATATTACCATGAAATTTATACGGACTATCTTAATAATAAAAAGGATGAATATATCAACCAAAGAATTGCTCTGCCGCCATTGGAGCTTAGAAGAAAAAAGTATTTAACATTCTTTGAAGCTACTAGTCTATTAAATTCGCAAATTAATACAACAAAAAATTTATGTCACCATGGCATACTTAAACTTCACGAAACATATAAAAATGGGAGGAAAATATCCTTAATTGAGCGTAAGAGTGTGGATGAGTACATTAAAATGAAGCTTAATTGCTTTTCTTTCCTACAAGCAACCGAATACTTGGAGCTAACTTTTAGACACATGATGGCACTAATTGAGTTAAAGCGGATTAACCCTCTTCATGGTCCAAGCATTGATGGATATGAACGATGGTATATTAAGAAAAAAGAGATTCTACGATTTCAAAAATTACTTTATAGCAAATTTCTACCCCTATCATCAGTAAAAGGGAAAAGAGGAATTACTATTAAAGAAGCGTGCTTTAAACTAAGGTTGGCTCAAGTCAATATTGAGGGTGTTTATAAGTATATCCTAGATGACAGATTACGAGTTTATCAAGATGAAAAAGCTAGATCAATAGATAAGATAAAAATCCTGGATGAAGATGTGAAACAACTTGCAAAAGAATTATATTACAAAAAGATCATTCAAAAAGGTTATTTTGGAAAACAGATTCAAAGGGCTTGCAAAACTGATCAAAAAACAATTAAACGACTCCTCGAAGATGATATCCTAAGGGTAAATATTATTGAAACATATGGTAAGCATACTCCAGTGAAATTTATACAGAAGCAACAAATCATTGAGTATTTGAATAAATATAAAGGAATGTCCAAGCAAGAGATAAAAAAGCATTTAACGACAGTTGAAGTTTTTTTTGAACCGAAAGACTAATGTATAACCGTTTTTGCTCTAAGGGAAATCTATTGCTGACTTCATATGAACAATAACATATGAAGTCACAAAAATTAAATTCCATTTATGTAATTGTACAGATGAGGTATGGTGATCTTAGGAAGATATATCGTGTGTTAATTACTTACACAAGTATTTAAAAACTGAAGGCTATGTTAAAGGTAGGGGTTGATTTAAGACAAAAAATGAGCTGGGAGATCTCCTCCAAGCTCATTTTAATTTGATTTCCTCTTTACTAAAGCACCCGTTAATTTAATAAGAATAGAGATGCTTATTAAACAATCAAGCCCATTTGTGGAATATCAAGGTAGAAAAAAACTTAACTAAATGTCATATCTCGTTCAACCAAGGAAAATGTATTCTTAGCGTCTGAAATAGTCTAAGGAAGAAGAATTTCAATGGAATCCGCTAATGAGTTTAGAGCATGTTGAACAGCACCATTCTCAAATTAATCTAATGTCTCAGGTAACTCATCCTCGTCTAAAATAAAGTAGTCCCCATTAGGAAGAATCATAATATCAATAACCAAATCTTCAAAGGATATCAACTTATCGGTTTTATAGTATTTTTCACGATATTAAAATAGGAACCTAAATAGTTTCCTTCTCATCCTTTTTTGATAAATAGTTTCCCTGTCGCCAATTCCACAGCGCAATAATGCTATATGCTTTTTCAGATTCGTCATCATTTTCAGCATCGATTTGATTCAGATCATTTTCTTCAACATCATCCAAATTCAGTTCTTTATGTACTATTTTTCGTTCCAATAAAAAAAGGTAGCCCATGCCACCCTTCTTCCGCAATCGCACCCGATTGAGGAAAACGATATAATGATTACTTCCAATAGCTTTTTTAATTATAGCACCCAATATAGTAAGCAAAGAAATAATAAAAAATCTTAACCAACTATATTAGGGTCTATTCTTAATACTTCTGTTATTTTAGTTAACGTCCATTTTTGTCCCAGTCTTCGTACGAATCAAAATTATTATTTGGATCTACAAAGTCTCTTCCAGCTTCCATTAAGCTGCTAGCACATCCTTTACAAAAAGACTCACCATCTTTCAGCAATTCTGAATCGAGTTGATTTTTGGAGAATTCTCCTCCACACTCATTACAAATATACTTTGTCATAAGTTCCCTCCCTTTCCAATTTTAATAGTGTATCTAAATACTGATTATACAGCAAAAGTAATATAAACTACATCGCTTCACTAAAAAACAACCCTAGCTTTTAACATAGCCAAACTGAAAAACATGTCTAATGCCAAACATTGAAATACGTATTGCCAAAGAAGCTGGAATAAAATTTCCAAAGCTAAGCATATTGAACAATTTTAGTTGTAGTGCCAAACATTGATTTTCTAGTGCCAGAAGCCTTGGAATGAAATCCAGGTTTTCTCTTTGTTTTCGGTTATCATTTTGCCAACATAGTTGGAAGACAACACTTGGTATTAGTATTGATGAATTAAAACAAACGGTAACCGGTGTTGTCACTCAAAGATTGGTAAGTGTAGTAAAAACAAAAAGTCCAGAACTATCTGCCATATATGAAATTATTGCAGATGATGTTTTAGAGGATGCCTTACTCTCGATAAGTGAAGGAAATACTTTCAAGGTTCCAGTTCCCTTAACTCTTTCGTACCAAATAGAAAGGGGGATCAGGGAAGGTGTTATTAAAATCAATTAAAAATTATCTCCGTATGAAGGATGAAACCATACACGCTTCTATGCATGCCTCTTTTTTGAAAAGGTTAAGTGAGTTGCTTAATGAGGGATATACATTTCATGAAGCAATTACTATGTTATTACCATTTCATGTGAAGAACATACATGTGGTACAAACGAAAGTGACGGACATACAAAAAAGAGGGCTTGGCGTAATAGAAGTATTTAGGGTGCTAGGTTTTCCTAATCGTTTACTTCTTCCCATTTATTTGGCTTCCCAGCATGGACATTTAGCAGAGACAACAGAAGTTTTAGCTGTTAACTCTGCTTTCAATGAGCAAGCAAGAAAACGTTTGAAGAACCTCTTGTTATATCCCTTATTTTTGTTTGTCATAATATTTTTGTTGTTTTCTGTTTTTCGAATTTACTTTATTCCCAATATGGAAACCTTGCTTTCTAAAAACTCCGCCCAATCTGACAGTTCCCTAGCATTAACCAATACCCTACTAAACCTTCCTAACATCTTTATAGTTTCTCTCTTCTCTATGATATTACTCTGTCTAGTTCTATGGCTCCTGCTTAGAAGGAAAAGTATGGAGATTAAAATTATATTCTTTAAACGAACTCCCATTTTGAATAGTTGGTTTCGTTTACTAGTAACCAGAATATTCTCTAGGGAGATAGGGGTACTTCTAGAGAGTGGTATGTCTCTTCAAGAATCCTTTACTGCTTTAATCCACCAAAAAGAAAATAAAATACTGCAGTACATTGTATTTCAAATGAACGAAAAAGTAATTTATGGCTCCTCGTTTTCAGAAGGTGTCATACTAGTGGATTGTTTTACTGATGATTTTCATCAATTTATTGTTCATGGAGAAAATAATGGCTACCTAGGCAAAGAACTTTCACTTTATAGTGACTTTATAAACAAGCGCGTGGAGGAAAAACTATCCCGTTACTTAAGTATTATTCAACCTTTGATGTTCTTAATACTTGCAGTTTTTATAGTGGGTGCTTATTTGGCAATCTTACTACCAGTATATGAAATGATTAATATAATTTAAAGGAGCTAATCAAATGAAAAACTTATTAAAATCTAATAGAGGTTTTACTTTAATTGAAATGATGATTGTACTGCTAATTATATCTGTACTAATATTAATCTCGATTCCAAATGTCACAAAGCATTCAGCAAATATTGATAAGAAGGGCTGTGCAGCCTACATTAAAATGGTTGAAGGACAAGTGCAAGCCTATAAGATAGATAATAATAAAACTCCTTTACTTTCAGATTTAACTGTAGATGAATATTTGGGAGCAAATAATAAAAGCTGTCCTAACGGGGATGAAATTGATATTGAAAATGGAAAAGTGATTATTAAGGAAGTAGCTAATGGAGGAAATTAAAAAACAAGCTGGATTTACTTTGATCGAGACTACATTAATTCTAATGATTGTTATGGTAATTAGCTCTGCGGTTATTTATGGAACGTCTAATAAGGTAATCGAGCTAGAGGAAAAAAGATTTTTTCGCCAATTTCAGTTAGATGTGCAACGAGCGCAAGCTCTGGCTTTAAGTCAGGAGCAATATATCGTTTTAAAATTTGGAAACAAAGGAACAAGCTATTCCACGACAAACTCCAATATAACTTTATTTGAAAATAGGCTGCCTTCACATATTAGTTTATCGGAGGACAGTAAATTAAAGGAACTTATTTTTCTGCCGAGTGGTATGGTTAGGAATTTTGGGAGCTTTGCTTTCTTGACTTCAAAAGAAACGAAACTAGTTACTGTGCATATTGGTACTGGTAAATTAGCGTATGAACAATAAGGGATTCTCATGGGCAGAAACCATATTAACTTTATTTATTACTTTTATGATTGCTACAATACTTCTACCTTTACTCACAAATATGAATGTGAAGCTTGAAGACAAAAAGAGAAAATATCACTCGGCGATTGTCATGAATGAAGCAGCTAAATTATTCGTGACAGAAAATATAAAAAACGGATCTCTTACTATAGAAAGTGTAACATTTAACTTTCAAATAGATGAACAACAGGTTTGTGTAGAATATGAAGGTGCGAGAGGAGAGATGATTAACTGTATAGAGATCTCATCGGTAAATTAAAAAAGCAAAATGGTTATACTTTTATCGATGGTATTTTACAACTATCGGTATTTATTATCTTTGCTCAAATACTGGTACTAATAATGTGGTCGTTATATACGACAGAAAAAAAGGTGACGGATCCACAAGAAGTGGAATGGGGTTTATTCATACAATACGTGGAAGCTTACCTAAATAATGTAGATAGTATCATGGTCCAAAAAAGCCAGCCAGGAATCCGCTTTATAAAAGAAGGGGAAGAGTTTGATGTGGAATACGCATCAAACGTAATTCGAAAACAAAAGAATAGATTGGGGAACGAGCCTCTCCTCTTAAATGTACAAGCACTTAAAGTTAGTATGGAAGGACAAAATATTACATTCTTCGTCACTTTTTTTAATGGTCAACAGAAGGAGCACACCATGTATGTTACGTATTCTAAATGAGCAAAAAGGTGCTTTGCTACTAGCTTCCGCCATACTACTTTCCATTGTCTGTTTTTCCATTCTCACCATTACTGCCGCATACCAATCTAAATATCGAACGTATGATTTGTTGGAAATCCGTCATATTAGTGATACTATCAATAAAATGAGTATTTTTATTGATCAAGAAAATAATCCTGGTATGTAGTGAGTTGATGAAAAATGTACAAGATCTATTTAGTAGGCTTTATGGGGAGCGGTAAGAGCGCTGTCGGAAGAAGGCTGAGCTACCATTTAAAAATGCCTTACTATGATATGGATAAAGAAATTGTCAAAAAACAGAAAATGTCGATACCTGAAATATTTGAGCAGCACGGTGAGGCATATTTTAGGAAATTAGAGACGGAGTTTTTGCAAACCTTTCGAAATGAATCTTGTATTATTTCTACGGGTGGTGGTGTAGCCACACTTGAACGGAATATTAAAATTATGAGAAATAATGGACTAGTTTTATTTTTAGACGCAACATTCGAAGATATTTGGATGCGTATAAAAACGGATAAAAATAGGCCAATCGTTCAAAGGAGTACGAAGGAAGAATTACAGCAACTTTATAATACGCGGAGAAGAAGCTACAAAAAGGCTGCTCATATTACTATTAGAACCGAAAACAGGCATATTCGACAAATAACAGAATACGCAGGATTTCAAGTAAATCGACTCAAAGGCGAATGATTTATCAATTTCTTTAAATATTCGTTCGTCTTTAGATAGTTTTTGTAAAAATGATTGCGCTCTCTTATGTTCAATGTTAGGATATAGACAAAGCTAGTGATATTTCTATATTTAGCGGATGATTATACGGGGAGAGAACGCATCACTGCGTCGCCGAAGGAGCAAGTAATTATTTATGAATCTCTCAGGCAAATGGACTCGTATAGGACGCAACTCTGGAGAGTGCTTTCAAAGTTAAGTGGAAAGCCACCAAAGGGGAAAGCCATCTTATGGTAAACTTTCAGGTGCCAGGACAGAGAACCCTTGTTAAGTTAAAGGGGGTTTTCTGTCCTTTTTGTGATTTTTAAACCATGTACCTTTAATGCCCTATGCTTTTTCTACCTATTTAAAGGAGGAATTTAAATTGTCAGAACAGTTAAAACGAACGCCGTTGTATGATGTCTACTCATCGTATGGAGGAAAAACAATCGATTTTGGTGGCTGGGAATTACCTGTTCAGTTTTCAAGTATTAAGGAAGAGCACGAAGCTGTTCGTACGAAGGCTGGATTGTTTGATGTTTCCCATATGGGAGAAATTTTCGTAAGTGGGCCACAAAGTGAAAACTACATACAAGGTTTAGTTACCAATGACATTTCTAAATTAGTTAATGGTCAAGCACAGTATAATGTCATGTGTTATAAAGACGGCGGAATTGTTGACGACCTATTGGTTTATAAGCTAGAGGATCAGCATTATTTATTGGTTGTGAATGCTGGTAATATAGAAAAAGATTTTGAGTGGATGAAAGAAAATCTTATTGATGATGTTAAGTTAAATAATAGCTCCAATGACTATGGACTATTAGCTTTGCAAGGTCCAAAAGCACAAGAAATCCTTCAAAAGTTAACGACACAGGATTTAGCAGAAATTAAATTTTTCCGCTTTAAAGACAAAGTAGAAGTCGCTGGCAAAGAAGTAATCGTATCAAGAACTGGTTATACGGGAGAAGATGGTTTTGAAATCTATGCACCTAGTAATGATCTAACAGATTTATGGAGCAGCATACTAGAGGCAGGTAAAGATGAAGGATTACTTCCATGTGGGCTTGGAGCTCGAGACACATTACGCTTTGAAGCTTGCCTACCATTATATGGCCAAGAATTATCTAAAGATATTACTCCATTAGAAGCAGGGCTTGGATTCGTAGTGAAACTGAATAAAGAGCAAGATTTTAATGGGAAGTCAGTATTGGTAGAACAAAAAGAAAATGGTGTTCCGAGAAAGAGTATTGGAATCGAAATGATTGATAAAGGAATTCCACGTACTGGTTATCCAGTATACAAAGATGGAGTTCAAATTGGTTTTGTTACTACCGGTACGCAATCACCTACATCTAAAAAGAATATCGGTCTAGCTTTAATTGACGCAACATTTGCTGAAATCGGACAGGAACTTGAAATTGAAATACGTAACAAACGATTAAAAGCAGTAACTGTAGCTACTCCGTTTTATAAAAGAGAAAAATAAGACAAAGAAAGAGGTTGTCCATTGATGAAGCAGCATCGTTATTTACCAATGACTGAACAAGATCAAAAAGAAATGTTAGACGTAATCGGCATTTCTTCTATTGATGAATTGTTTGCAGATATCCCAGAAAAGGTTCGTTTTAAAGGGGAATATAATATTAAACCTGCTAAAGCAGAATCTGCTCTTCTTAAGGAATTAAGCCAGCTAGCTGCTAAAAATGCAGATAGTAGACAATATGCGTCTTTCTTAGGTGCTGGAGTATATGATCATTTCAAGCCTATCGTTGTGGATCATGTTATTTCACGTTCTGAATTTTATACAGCTTATACACCATATCAACCCGAGATTTCTCAAGGGGAGCTTCAAGCTATTTTTGAATTCCAAACGATGATTTGCGAATTGACTGGAATGGATCTTGCAAACTCCTCTATGTATGACGGAGGTACTGCGCTTGCAGAAGCAGGTAACCTTGCAGCAGGACACACAAAGCGTAAGAAGTTAGTAGTTTCTGAGGCAATCCATCCGGAGTATATTGATGTAGTGAAGGTTTATGCAAAGGGTCAAAATGTAGATGTAGTTACTGTACCGATGAAAGATGGGGTTACAGACGTAATTAAGCTAGAAGAAGCAGTCGATGAGGATACAGCAGCAGTTATGGTTCAATATCCTAACTTCTTCGGTCAAATTGAAGACCTAGCAAAAATTGAGCAAGTAACACATGAGAAAAAAGCGTTGTTTGTTGTTTCAGCTAACCCTCTTGCATTGGGTGCTTTAACACCACCTGGTAAGTTTGGTGCCGATATTACAGTAGGGGATGCACAGCCTTTTGGTATTGCGGAAGCATTTGGTGGACCACATTGTGGTTACTTCGCGGTAACTTCTAAGCTGATGCGTAAGGTACCTGGTCGTCTTGTTGGAGAAACAACAGATGAGGAAGGTCGCCGTGGTTTTGTGTTAACACTACAAGCACGCGAACAGCACATTCGTCGTGACAAAGCTACTTCTAATATCTGTTCTAACCAAGCTTTAAATGCACTTGCTGCATCTGTAGCGATGACAGCTCTTGGTAAAAAAGGTGTAAAAGAAATGGCTGTTCAAAATATAACTAAGACTCACTATGCAAAGCTGGCATTTGAAAAAGCTGGATTTGAAGTACCTTTCCAAGGAGCTCATTTTAATGAAATCGTCGTGAAGGTGAATGGTTCAGTAGCTGATGCAAATAGTAAACTTTTAGAAAAAGGTATAATCGGTGGATTTGATTTGGGTCGTATCAACTTGGATCTGAAAAACCACGTATTGATTGCAGTAACGGAACAACGTACAAAAGAAGAAATAGATGCACTCGTGCAAGAAATGGGGGCTCTTTATGCATAAGGACAATCAACCACTAATTTTTGAAATAACAAAAGAAGGTCGAGTAGGATATAGCCTACCTGAGCTAGATGTTCCAGAAGTAGATTTGTCATCCATCTTGCCTGCAGGGATGTTACGTGAAGAAGAGGCAGAGCTACCAGAAGTATCTGAGCTAGACATCATGCGTCACTATACAGCTTTATCTAACCGAAACCATGGTGTGGATACAGGATTCTATCCACTAGGTTCTTGTACGATGAAATACAACCCGAAAATCAATGAATCTGTTGCAAGATTCCCTGGATTTGCAAATATTCACCCACTTCAAGAAGAGTCAACTGTTCAAGGTGCAATGGAACTGTTATATGAATTACAAACATCTCTAGTTGAAATAACTGGTATGGATGAGGTTACTCTTCAACCTGCAGCTGGTGCCCACGGTGAGTGGACAGCGCTGATGATGATTCGTGCTTTCCATGAATCGAATGGGGACACACAGCGTACGAAGGTAATCGTACCTGACTCTGCGCATGGAACAAATCCAGCATCTGCAACGGTAGCAGGGTTCGAAACGATTACTGTTAAGTCTAATGAGGACGGCTTAGTAGATTTAGAGGATCTACGTCGTGTAGCTGGTCCTGATACAGCTGCCTTGATGCTTACAAACCCTAACACATTAGGTTTATTTGAGGAGCATATTTTAGAGCTAGCAGAGATTATTCACGGGGTAGGCGGCAAGCTTTACTATGATGGTGCCAACTTAAATGCGGTAATGTCGAAAGCACGTCCAGGAGACATGGGCTTTGACTGTGTACATTTAAATCTGCACAAGACATTCACAGGACCACATGGTGGGGGAGGCCCGGGTTCTGGACCGGTTGGAGTGAAGGCTGATCTTATTCCATTCCTGCCAAGCCCAGTATTAGTTAAAGAAGATACCAAGTATACATTCGACTATAATCGTCCACAAACTATTGGCCGAGTAAAACCGTTCTACGGTAACTTTGGTATCAATGTTCGTGCGTACACATATATTCGTTCTATGGGACCAGATGGTTTAAAGGCAGTGACAGAATACGCGGTGTTAAATGCTAACTATATGATGAGACGCTTGGAAGCTTATTACGACCTTCCATACAATCGTCATTGTAAGCATGAATTCGTATTAAGTGGACGTCGTCAGAAGAAATTAGGCGTTCGTACATTAGATATGGCTAAGCGTCTGTTAGACTTTGGTTATCATCCGCCAACAATCTACTTCCCATTGAATGTAGAAGAAGGCATGATGATTGAGCCAACTGAAACAGAATCGAAAGAAACGTTAGATGCATTCTGTGATGCAATGATTCAAATTGCTAAAGAGGTTGAAGAAAACCCAGAAATCGTTCAAAATGCACCACATACAACCGTGATCAATCGTTTAGACGAAACAAAAGCTGCACGTAAGCCAGTACTACGATACACTAAAGCATAATGAAAAGTGCGATCCTTAAGGGTCGCACTTTTTTTATGTTTAAATCAGAAGAATTAGTTCCATTAATAACCAACGGAAACAAAGAACGAAAACGGGTATTAGCGATGTTAAACATTCTCCTCGGCAAATGTAATTTATCACCGTTCGGTGGGGCTTTATCACCGTTCACGAAGATTTTATCACCGGTAGAGTGTTTTGAGGTAGCTCTACATATGCATTAGAAAAATTGATATCAAAAATGAGCTTGGAGATTCATTTTCCAACTCATTTTATTTATATTTTTAATCAATCTTCCGCTTTAAAGTAGCTTTTATTTAAGAAACACTATATTCAGTTAAATAAAAATCATAACACCATTTTTGGATTTCTTCTAAATTTGAAACTAATTAGCTATTTTTTCGTAGCAATAATAAAAGTTAAAGTCGAAAGGAAGATATAATCATGAACCTAGAAGAGTATAAAAAGCGAGCGGCAACGCAAGAGGATTGGTCACCAGGATGGGATGCAATCGATAGAGTTTTTGAGGAGCTTTATCCGAACCAAGAACCTGCTCATTTTGGGACAGACCTACATGCTCGGGCTTGGTTAGGTGGGGACCAATATATTGATGGATATAGTATTTATCAGTCACCTAATGGGTACAAGCATATGGTGACTTATGGGATGACCGACTTGTATGTGAATGATCAATCGTTCGGGGGTAAATGGAGTGGCTGGGGATATGAAATGACGATTAAATTGGCAGAGGAAAATGTAGAGGATTGTTTATGGGCAGTATCCATGCTTTCTAATCTTGCCAGTTATACATATACGCAGAAAAAACCTTTTGAGCCATTTCAGTATGTTGCTGGTAATGGGGGTTCCATCCATATTGGAGTAGACTCTGCGATTACAGCGTTGCTTGTTATAGATGATCCAGAGCTTACAGGGATAGATAGTGTTCATGGTAGAGTTGACTTTCTTCAAGTGGTTGGAATCACCCAAAGGGAATTAGAATTATTAATAGAGGATCCAAGTAACGTCGTGCTTCTTTCGGAGAGAATGAAAAAAGATAACCCTTACTTCATTACTGATATGAAAAGAACTAAGTCGTATATTTGATAAACCGAGTCAACTATAAAAGTAGCAATTTACCATTAAATTTCTTTAGAGGTAAGAGAGGATTCCAGTGGGATGAGAATGTTAAGTGCTACAGCCTTACGAGCGACAGCGACTGGTGGTATTTTATCAGTTAACCACGGGAATTGCATCCTCCAAAATCAAAGAGGAAAAAGATAATTTATGATCAAAAACAAATATTTAACATTTTTGAAACTTTTACCTAAATAGGTTCGTATACCCTTATAGAGCGATAGGAGAGGTCTACCTAGGGGGAACAATATGTACAGATGGATTAATTTGTTAGGTAAATTTCTTTTGGGTATTATTGGGATTGTTTTAATTAGCTGCGTTCCCATCGTCTTGTTTCAAGTAGGTAGCCTCTTTGACTTTTCTTTCTATTTACGAACAATTTTTGAGGTATGTAAAAGTTTGTTTTTACCGTCTGAATGGCATCTTAGCTATCTAGTAATGCAAACAATGGAGATTATTCCGATTAGCATATCGGAATATCTGAAGGGTCCTTATTTGTATTCGATGACTATATTGATAGTCTCTTTGTTGTTTTCCTTGTTTATTTCATTTATATTGGCTATTTTTACGACTATTTCAAATGGTCTGGTCCAAAAGCTTTTACTACAATTTGCAAATATACTAACTGCGATTCCTGATTTTGCATACATATTTCTTATCCAACTAGCCGTAGTACAACTGTATACGATGACAGGTTTACGAATTCTTTCTTTTTATAGCTTAGGGGGAGAGAGGGTTTATGCGGCTCCTGTCATTTGCCTATCGGTGATACCAGCCATTTTGTTTTATAAATTATTGGTGCTTTTATTTAAACAAGAGCTGGACCAGCCATATGTAGAGCTTGCTAGATCCAAGGGGCTTTCTAATGTCGGGGTGCTGATTAAGCACTGTACCCGTAATGTTCTGCAGAGTGTCTTCTTTCAATCAAAATCAATCGTCTGGCTCACATTGTCCTCCTTGTTCATAGTAGAGTATCTTTTTGGGATAGAAGGGATTCTACACTATTTAACGAATGATTTTAGTCCAAAGGGTATTACTTTCATCTTACTATCGATATTCATACCATTTTTTCTATTCTATTCGGTTGTTGAGAATCTGGTTAAACGGGGTCGACAGGAAAAAAGCGTTATGTTTGAAGGGTTGCGAGTTCCGCTCTTAGATCGATTGCAGTGGAAAGCAATTTTTCGATACAAAACTAAGGCACATACACGGAGCTTCAATATATTCTCCAGACAACGTCTGAATATCACAATTCCTGCATTAATAATTGTTGGACTATTCAGTGTGTCCGTCGCCTATTATTTTATCTTTCATGACGATGTAGAGCAGGTAAATTTTTTATATGACGAGAACGGTAGCCTTATCGGAAGGCCACCACTGCCACCATCTAGTAGTATTATTTTTGGTACAGATCCATATGGATATTCTATTCTTCAGCAACTGCTTGTTGGAACAAAATATACAATTGGTATGACTGTGTTAATCGCTACGATCAGAGTAGGCGGAGGATATTTACTAGGAATTCTATATGCATTCTTTTTGAACGAAAGATGGAGAAAGGTAATAAATAGTATCGCCGATGGTATGCACTTTTTACCATTAACATTATTAATGTTTATTTTACTTTTACCAATTTTAACTATTTCAACAAGTGGATTAGAAACAAGCTTAGGAGAAAGGCTTTTCATCCAAGCTTTGATCATGTCCGTGTTAGTCCTTCCCATAACTACTAGTCTTATAGGGAATGAAATGAATGAGGCAATAAAAAAAGAATATGTGCAAAGTTCTGCTGTAATGGGCGGGTCATTAATATGGGTTATTCTGAAGCATATCAACCCACAAATAGGAAGAAAACTTTGGTTATATTGGTCTCAGCATGTAGTACAAGTACTTCAAACACTAGTACATTTAGGGGTTTTATCTATTTTTGTCGGGGGAGCGATAAGCTTTCCAGATAGTGCGAGACTTTCTCCAGTCATTTACGAATTATCTGGAATGATATCTATTGCAAAGGAAGTATTTTTAACGAGACAACTATGGCTGATTCTACCACCATTAGCTATATTTATGCTGCTTATCTTTTGCTTTCAGAAGATAGCAGAGGGCTTCACAGAAAAAGAAATGCAGTTAGGTATACAAAAGAAACGGCGGGAGTTTAAATGGCTTTATATTACAAGGAAGATGGGGAACAAAACGAACAAATAATACTCTTTCTACATGGCGGGGGAGTCGGAGGCTGGATGTGGGACGAACAGGTTCAGTACTTTAAAGGAAAATATCATTGTATAGTACCTGATCTCCCAGGGCATGGTCGTAGTAGGGAGACTGATTTTGTCTCTATTAAAGATTGCGCATTTCAACTCATACACTTACTTGAGGGAAAAAAAGAAGATAAAAAGATAATAGTCGTGGGATTTTCACTTGGTGCTCAAATTGCTATTCAGATGCTTAGTCAGTCTCCCGATTTAATCGATTATGCAATGATTAACAGTGCTCTCGTAAGAAAAGTACCATTTGGAAAGGAAATGGTTAAACCTACTATAAGGTTAACATATCCTTTGATAAAATATAGATTCTTTTCCAAGCTACAAGCTAAACAATTGTATATTGGCCCAAACCTTTTTGAAAAGTACTTTAAAGATAGCAATCGAATGTCTTTAGATACATTAACAATGGTTCTAGAAGAGAATATGTCTTTTCAAGTACCAGATTCCTATGCTGACGTAAAAGCAAGCCTTTTAATAACAGTAGGCGAGAAAGAAAGAAAAGTGATGAAAAGTTCAGCAATTGACCTTTTAAGTAAGCGAGACAGAGCTCAGGCAATTACGATCACTGGTATTGGTCATGGTATTCCAATAGCTGCTCCAGAGTTTTTTAATGATATATTAGAAAACTGGTTAGAAGGTGCAGGACTACTTCTGAACACTAAAGTAATTCCGAAATGTTGAACTAATAATGGAGCTTCTTTAACCAGAAATTACGTAGTCTAGTAAGAAGAATGGCTGTTAGCATGCTTCATTGCATCCCAACTACTATTCAGAATTCTTATGAACGCAAAATTCTTCTAATATATAGAAGAAACTCAATATTTATTGAAGTTAAAATTTAATTGTCGTATGCTTTTTACCTTAAATGTTATCTAAAAAAAAATAAAACACTCCCTTTTTAGTGTTGGGAGTGTTTTACTTTTTTAAAAACCAATAGAATGATTGTCTTCTTCCCAGTCATTTTTTATGGTTCGTTTATTTTGTTTGATCAGCTCGTCGATCCGTGTTTCGTATTCCAGCTTGCCATCATAATGCCAGTTAAGTGCAATGGACATGTACAGCTCGTTTAGTTGAGAAACGGATAAGCCTTTTGATCGTTTAGCTATATCTACTAAGACGTGGTCAAGGAGAATCTTCTTTATATCAAGCTTACGTAAATAATTTTCTCTCACTTGTTGGGGTGGTGAAGGAATTTCATATGCACGATCGAATCTTCCGGCACGGTTAATTAATGCTGGATCAATCTTCTGTGGGTAGTTAGTTGTTCCAATGATAAATAGACCCTCTCTAGATTGTGTTCCGTCTAATGTGTTTAAAAAGACAGATCTTGTATACTCGGGCATCGAGTCAATGTCCTCAATCACCAGAATAGCTGGGGCTAATCTAGAAACAATTCCAAAAACCTCTTGGATGGAGTGACTTCCTGTGAACTCAGTGATTTGCCAATAGACTACAGGAGCTTTCGTAGAGCCGGTAATCGATTTTACTAGTGTCGTTTTCCCGTTTCCAGGGGAACCATATAGTAATATACCTCTTTTATAAGGAAGACCATATTCCTTAAAAAACAAACCGTCCTCTTTAAAAAATTCATCGATGGATCGAAAAATATCTTGTTTGATTTGATTCTCTAGTAGAACCTCTTCTCGAGGAACGACTGCTTGCTCACTATATTTTCTTCGCTGAACCCCTTGATCCGTGTCAACTAAATAGGTGACCGACTGCATTAGAAGCTCGCGAAGCTTTTCATTGATCTCCTCTAAAAAGAAAAGGGCGGCTTGAGGGGAGGTGGAAAAGAAAAAGTAATCCGGCCAAGAGTTACCTTGAGAATAGTTAAATGCCATAGTTACTGCCACCTGATAATCCGGAAACATTATGAGTGTATTCTCAAATGTACTAACCATTCCCAGTTGATTTTCCATAGAAAGTAGGGATTTGCTTGTTATTTTACTTAAAGGCTTAGCTTCGTAAATATTTGCTAAAATTTTATAAGGAATCAATTGATGTTCCATCATTTCAATTAAATTAGTATCTAACTGATTAAATTGATTGTCAATGTTGACTAATTGCCAGTTGCCTGCCTGTTCTTCATTTAAAACATTTGTGATTCGCCTTGTCAGAATAGCAAAATCCTCATAACTTGGATGAATCTCCCGAAATTGTTCTTCGTGGGAAAATATTACTTTCATAGTAGTTCATGCCCCCTTAGTGTAAGCTCTAAACAAAAAAGGTTCCTCTTGTTAAGAAGAACCTTATGTTATACTATTTAGATTTGATTTTGCCGGTCCAGCCCTTAAAGCCGCCTTGTAACTGGTTAAGTTGCGTATGTCCTTTTTTCTTTAAGAACATAGCTGCACGTCCACTTCTTGCACCATTTTGACAATACAGATATACTGGTTTGTCTGGGCGAATTTCTTTGTGGCGTTGTCTTAACTGGGAGGAAGGAATATTTCTTGCTCCAAGGATATGGCCACCATCAAATTCTTTAGGCTCGCGTACATCGATTAATTGAGCTTTACGATAGCCCTCGATGAATTGCTCCTGCGTAAGGTTTGTAACTGTTTTCTTTAGTCGGTATGCTGAAATTCCTGCATAAACTAATAATACGACCAATATTGCTATAATAATATAAAGAGTCTCTAACACGGTCTTTCCCCTTTCTATACTTCCATTATCTATTATAAAAGATTTGCTAGATACAATTCAATCATTTTGGTAAAATGAATAGCGTTGTTAGGGGGGAGAAAGTTTGAAAAAGACAAAATGGTATTTTATTGATTCAGGTCCTTGCGCCCCGTCCTATAATATGGCGCTTGACGAGGCCCTTTTAGATTGGCATAGTGAAGGGTTGATTCCACCAGTGATTCGATTTTATGAATGGAATCCAGCAACTCTATCGATTGGTTATTTTCAATCGGTAGAAAAAGAGATAGATATGGAAGCAGTTAGAAGACTCGGTTTAGGATTTGTCCGCAGACCGACGGGAGGACGAGGAGTTCTTCATGAGCATGAACTTACATATAGCGTGATTGTTTCGGAAAACTATCCAGATATGCCAGCAACAGTGACTGAAGCTTATCGAGTGATCAGTGAGGGACTATTAAAGGGATTTCAAAGTCTGGGATTAGAGGCATATTTTTCTATTCCTAATACTCCAGATAAACTGCAAGCCTTAAAAAGTCCGAAAACTGCTGTTTGCTTTGACACACCAAGCTGGTATGAGCTCGTAGTAGAAGGCAGGAAAGTAGCTGGAAGTGCTCAAACTAGACAAAAGGGTGTTATACTTCAGCATGGTGCAATTCTTTTAGACTTAGATGATGAAAAACTTGTGCAAACCTTTAAATTTTCTTCCGATGAAGTCCGGGAAAAAGTGAAAAATAGCATTAATCAAAAAGCTGTTGCTATAAACAAATTATTACAAAAATCGATACCAATAGACATATGTAAGGATGCTTTTAAAAAGGGATTTTCTGAAGCCTTAAACATTGAATTGGTACCATTTCATTTAAATAATGAACAAAATGAATACGTGAAAATGCTGGAAAGACGGCGTTATGATAATGACGCCTGGAATTTTAAAAAATAAAAGTATGAAAGACATATGGAGAATATGAGGTATAGGAATTAATACTTAAAAATTAATTTGAACAACTAAATTGCTTTACACCTCTATATGTAGTGCCGTATGATAAATGAAACTACTACATCTTGTGTCAATACGAGTTGTAGAAAGGAGGAAAAGAATTGGTAACTACTACAAATGAATCTCAAATAAAATTAAATGTAAAAGAATTAAATCACGATATCGAATTATTTCCTCAAGTACATCCAATAACAGAAGATATGAATCTAACACACAAAGGTGTGTCACGTTTGGTGATGATTGATCGATATTCATTCAAGGATACCGAAAAGAAAACACTAAAAGTAGGGGATTTTGTCGTTTTAACGGTGAAAGAAGACCCTAAATTTCCTGCACGAGGTCTTGGTTATATTGTTTCCATTAACCAGGAAGATAAAACGGCAGAAGTTTTGATCGAAGAAGATTATCGTAGTGCAATCGATGATAGTACTAAAGTTAAATCAGGAATTGTACGCCGTCCTTTAAGTGTTATTGAAAAACCTTTGGAGGTTTTCTATGAGCAAATTGCTAAGCGTAATGCGACTGGACTTGCTTCTGTTGAAGTGACAGAAGAAAAAAGAGCAGAATGGTTCGAAAAGTTCTATCAGCAATTAGTATCACTAAAATTTATCCCTGCTGGACGAGTTCTATATGGAGCAGGTACAGGTACAGATGTAACTTACTTTAATTGTTACGTTATGCCTTTTGTTGCTGACTCACGTGAAGGCATCAGTGATCATCGAAAACAAGTGATGGAGATCATGAGTCGTGGCGGTGGAGTTGGAACAAACGGATCTACATTACGTCCTCGTAATACTTTAGCTCGAGGAGTTAATGGTAAGTCTTCAGGGTCTGTTTCTTGGTTAGATGACATTGCTAAACTGACACACCTAGTGGAACAAGGCGGTTCAAGACGCGGTGCGCAAATGATTATGCTTGCAGATTGGCATCCAGACATCGCAGAGTTTATCATTTCTAAAATGCAAAACCCACGTATCCTTCGCTTCTTGATTGAGAACACAAATGATGAAACAATCAAACAACTTGCAAAGGACAAGCTTAAGTTTAAGCCGCTAACTGCACAAGAAGAAGCAATGTATCAAGGAATTGTAAACTATCAACACATCCCTGGCTTAGGTGGTTTTAGCGATGAAATCATACGCGACGCTCAAACGAAACTAAGAGATGGCGGAACTTTTTCTGTTCACAATCCGGAGTTTTTAACAGGAGCGAATATTTCTGTAACTTTAACTGAGGATTTCATGAAAGCTGTAGAAAAAGATGAAGACTTCGCTCTTCGCTTCCCTGCAACAGAAACTTATACAGAAGAAGAGATGGCTTTTTATAACGAAAATTGGCACAAAATTGGTGATGTTCGTGAGTGGGAGCGTATGGGCTACAAGGTTCGTACCTATCGCACAGTGAAAGCGAAAGAATTGTGGAACTTAATCAATATTTGTGCAACTTATTCTGCTGAGCCAGGCGTATTCTTTATCGATAATGCTAACGAAAAAACAAATGCAACTGCATATGGTCAAAAGGTTGTTGCAACAAATCCATGTGGAGAGCAGCCGCTTGCTCCGTATTCCGTTTGTAACCTTGCAGCAGTCAACCTAGCTCAGTTTGCTAACAAAGATACAAAAACAGTTGATTTTGAAGCATTAAAAGAAACTGTTCGTGTGGGAGTTCGTATGCAAGATAACGTAATCGATGCTACGCCTTATTTCTTAGAGGAAAATAAAGTTCAAGCACTTGGTGAAAGACGTGTAGGTCTAGGTGTCATGGGATTAGCTGACCTTTTAATCTATTGCCAAAAAGAATACGGCTCTGAGGAAGGAAATCTTCTTGTTGATGAAATCTTCAAGACGATTGCAATAGCTGCTTACGAAACATCTGCAGACCTAGCAAACGAAAGAGGTAGCTTCCCGTTCCTGACTGGAGAAACAGAAGAGGAAACGAACAGACTTCGTAAGGCATTTACGGAAACTGGATTTATGCAAACAATGCCACAGGAGATTCGTGAAGCAGTACTTGAAAAAGGTATTCGCAATTCTCACTTATTAACTGTTGCACCTACTGGATCCACGGGTACTATGGTTGGAGTTTCTACTGGTTTAGAACCTTATTATTCATTTACGTATTACCGTAGTGGTCGTTTAGGTAAATTCATCGAGGTAAAAGCGGATATTGTACAAGAATACTTAGATGCAAATCCAGATACTAAAGAAGATGAATTACCTAATTGGTTTGTTACTGCAATGGAATTGCCACCAGAAGCCCATGCAGACGTACAATGTATTATTCAACGTTGGATTGATAGCTCTATTTCGAAGACTGTAAATGCTCCTAGAGGATATACAGTAGAACAAGTAGAAGGTGTTTACGAACGTCTATATAATGGTGGAGCAAAAGGCGGAACAGTATATGTAGATGGAAGCCGTGACTCGCAAGTTCTTACGCTTAAGGCGGAAGAAAACACTGTAAACGATGATACGGTGAAGGAAGAAAAAGTGATGGAAAAACGTCCAATAGTATTGATTGATACGATTCAAGATATACGTTCTACTAACGTTACAATCGGTTCAGAGGTTGGTAATACCTGTCCTGTCTGCCGTAAAGGAACTGTAGAGGAAATGGGCGGATGCAACACTTGTACCAATTGTAATGCCCAGTTGAAATGTGGACTGTAAATTATAGAGAGCATTTGATATAGATTTGAATTAAGATTGTAAAATTTTAAATAAAATTACACCCCTTTGGATTATTTTATCCAAAGGGGTTTTAATATTTCCAAAAAACCTAAATAATTGGAAACCGGAAGATAGCATATAGAGGGCAGTTCATTGAGTATATTATCCACATCTTAGGCTTTCTTAACCAGCGACACTATATTTCTTATAACTAATCTCCGAGATGTTTTTTTGGACGAGAGCCTTCTACCCGTTTCCTTTTTTTCAATCGATGACGCGCTTTCATGACGTTTAATTTTATGTAACCTCTTTTGAAGAAATGTTCTAGCTATTTGTTTAGTAAAACAAGAAAAGGTACAAACTGTCTTTAAAAGGAGGAGAGCAGAAATGAAAAGCTTATCGGTATTGACCAGTTTGGCTGCGGCTATTGGAATTACTGCGTTACTTAAATTTTTACACTTATTCAGTTTTGTTAAATGGAATCCAGTAGGTTTTTCAAAATCCTTTGAGATGTTTGAAGATACGAATGTATACTTACGCTGGCTGGTTTTATTTTTAGTTATTTGGGTTATTAGTATAGTGATTTATTATATAAGTCTTTTAACTTCCAAAGTACCCGTTGCTATATCTAGCCTTATTTTTGGGATACTTCTCGCATTTGTTGTAGAGTGGTTAATTAGCGATGCTGGAACAATGCTTAAAACGATGAAGAAACTGTCCATACCATTTATTTGTATTGTAGTTATTGGAATGCGTTTTCTAATGGAGTCAGCTATTTTTCATTCAAAGGATCAGCCCATCGCAAAATGAAAATTTACCACCCCTCTTTACTATGATAAAATAGACTATAGTGTTTATTTTGAAAATGGGGAGAGGGAAATTGATGAAATTAGAAAAGCTGCGTTTAGCATTAGAAGAAAGAGGCGTTGACGCATTATTGATAACAAATGATTACAGCCGTCGATATATCACCGGATTCACTGGGACAGCGGGTGTAGCAATAGTTTCTAAAAATGATGCAGTTTTTATTACAGACTTCAGATATACAGAACAAGCTGCTAGTCAAATAAAGGATTTCCGTATAGTTCAACATGCTAAAACGTTGATCGAGGAAATTTCCCACCAAGTAAACGAAATGGGTATTAAATCACTTGGGTTTGAAAAAGATGACGTAACATACGGTGTATATGAATTATATAAGCAAGCTGTTTCAGCAGATTTAGTACCTCTATCAGGTGTAGTAGAAAAAATTCGCTTGATAAAGACGGACGAAGAGATTAGTATAATAAAGGCAGCTTGTCGTATTGCAGATGAGGCATATGAGCATATCGTGACTTACATAAAACCCGGCATGACAGAACTTCAAGTCTCGAACGAACTAGAATTCTTTATGCGTAAACGTGGCGCTACCTCCTCTTCTTTTGATACAATAGTAGCTTCAGGTACGCGTTCTGCATTGCCGCATGGTGTAGCAACAGATAAAGTAATTGAAGTTGGCGATTTTGTAACATTAGATTTCGGAGCACTTTACAACGGGTATATTTCTGATACTACTCGTACACTTGCAGTAGGAGAGCCGAGTGAAAAACTAAAAGAAATTTATCAAGTAGTTTTAGATGCTCAATTATTAGCTCTTGAAAAGGTTCAACCAGGAATGACAGGTAAAGAAGCGGATGCCATTGCACGAGACTATATTGCGTCAAAAGGATATGGTGAGGCATTTGGTCATTCACTTGGTCATGGTATTGGTCTTGAAGTACATGAAGGACCTGGTTTATCTTTCCGATCCGACATTGTTTTAGAGCCAGGAATGGTTATAACAATTGAACCGGGAATTTATCTGCCGAACATCGGTGGGGTGCGTATAGAGGACGATGCACTAGTTACGGAGAATGGATTAGAGAAGTTAACACATTCGACGAAAGAGCTACTTATATTATCGTAATTTGGAGGGAAATAAATGATTTCAGTAAATGATTTTAAAACAGGTTTAACAATTTTAGTAGATGGCGTTCTTTACCGTGTTCTTGATTTTCAACACGTAAAGCCTGGTAAAGGAGCAGCGTTTGTTCGTTCAAAACTTAGAAACTTACGTAACGGCTCTGTAAACGAAAAAACATTCCGTGCTGGTGAAAAAGTAGAAAAAGCACAAATTGATAACAAAAAAATGCAATATCTTTATGCGAGTGGAGATCAACATGTATTTATGGATACAGATTCATACGAGCAATTAGAGCTTAATGAAAACCAAATCGAATATGAGTTGAAATTCCTTCGTGAAAACATGGAATTACAAGTAATTCAATACCAAGGAGAAACACTTGGAGTAGAATTACCTAAATCGGTAGAGCTAGAAGTTATTGAAACGGAGCCAGGGATCAAAGGAGATACTTCTGGTGGTGGATCTAAAACTGCTAAATTAGAAACTGGTTTAGTTGTAACAGTACCTCTATTTATTAATGTTGGTGACAAACTAATTATTAATACAGACGAAGGTTCATACGTTTCAAGAGCTTAAGAGACTTTTTAAAAGACATCAAGAGGGGAAACCTCTTGATGTCTTTTTTTCATGGGCATACAAGGAAAAATCGAAAATGGCACAAGATAGCAGCAAAACTAAATAACTACAGTAATCATTAACCTGCACAAATGTGTTGAAACTCACTAAACACCTCTGTTTAATGATTTAGATCAGTCTAGTGAAAATAGCCGGTCAAGGACTTGTAAATTTCAAACAGTATGTTCATATTCTCCACCTGTCCAACATATAGTACGTAATAGGGAAGGGGGAGGCATTGTGGAACTTCACGATGTACTTCGAGTTGCGGGTATAGGCTTATTGATAGCAATTCTTCACTTATTTTTTGAATCGACTGGAAAAAAAGAGTTTGCATTCTTCTTGTTTTTTGTGGGTTATATTTACATGACTATTGAATTACTACGTTTGCTTAGGCTGTTCTTTTATGAAATTTCCTCATTTTTAGAATGGCTTGTTATGACGAGTTAACAAATGATTGTCTATATTACTATCATTGTTGCATTTTGCTTGTTGCAGTTAGTTAAAGAAACCTACCCCAAATTTCATTCCCTAATTTATACTATTTATATTTTCCTTTTTTTAACTTACCTCTCCACTTCGGTCATTATTCCTTTTATAAACCAGTATATTTCAAACGTACCGGTCGCCATTCTACCTATTGTGAAATTGCTATTATTTTCAGTAATCCTTTTATTTATCTCACAAATAATAGAAGAGCTGCTTGAAGACTATGAATACACTAGTTTAGCCTCACTAATAACAATTACGACCAAGGCAATATTACTTGTTGTATGGATTCAGCATATGGAACCATTTTATCAAAAATTTTTTTCATTTATGGGACTACTCTCTTGAAGGAATGAGCAGTAATGGAAGAATTAATTGCAACAATCTTGCAACCCGCGAAAGAAGTACTGCAAACGTTTGTTTATATTCTCCTGTTCGGTTTTGTATTTATGTGTTTAGAATGGCTTATTCCCAGTAGCAAGCGATTATTTAAGTTATTGTTTATTCTTATTATTTGTTTTTATTGCTTAGAGCCAGCTTTTCGCTCAGTAAAGATGATTCAAGTAGTAACAGGTGAACTCGTTAATGTGTTTATAGGAGTATATCCAGTATTAACTGCTGGAATAGCACTGTCGGGTGGCGCTTTTCTTATTACTTTATGGAATCCAGTTGTAATGCTCTTTGCCTCTTTTACTAGTATTGTGGCAGACAAGATTATGATTCCAGCCTTATTGTCAGCCTTTATATTCGATCTTATGACTAGAATTCAACCTTCTATATCTTTTTCTCGAATGTCTGACCTAATACGAATGACTTTAGTTGGGGCTACCTCGATTATTCTCGTATTATATAGTCTGTTTATAACCGTAAACGGTGTAGTAACCTGGTCAGTAAGTGGTGCTGTAAACGAAACTGTAAAGAGATTAATCTCCAATAATATTCCCTTTGTCGGTTCCTTGCTTACAGAGAGTATTAGTACGATGAAAAGCTACTCATCTACTGCTGCTGCTGTCACTGGGAATTCTGTTTTGATATCAATTCTAGTTCTTATTTCTATTCCAACTATTCAAACGATCCTGATTGCTTTTCTCTATCGATTTCTAAGTGCTATTCTTGAGCCTTTTGTAGATGGACAAATTAGTGGACTATTAGACGATATTGGAAAAACGCTATTTGTACTTTCTATCATTTCCGTATTAATAGCCTTTGCCTTTTTCTTTACAGTGATATTAATCATGCTTTTCGCCAAATTATTGATAGGTGTGAAGGGATAATGTTTAACTTCTCTACATTGCTATATGGGATTTTAATGATTGTCATAATCGGAGAGATTCTATCTATTCTAATTGAGCATTTGGACAAGGAGAAGACGGGCTTTCTTATAAAACTTTCTATAATCTCATGGATTATCTCCTTTTTCTTCATATAAATAGATTGTCCTGCATAAAGTATGTTATCCAATATGAAAAGAAGGGTGAACACTATCTCATTAAAAAAAAAACCCACTTTTCGTTTTGTAGTAATAAGTTTAGCGGTTTTGGTTATTAGTCTCTTATTTTCAGAGATTTTCGGACTGACGGATGATGTAAATAAAAACACTAGCCCACCAGAGGTTCACACAAAAGATGAGCTTTCCGCTATATTGGAAAAAATCCATGGGGTTGGAAAAGTATCTATTTACTTTCATTACGCAGAACGAGCTGAAAATAAAACGGAAAGTGATTTATCATTTTTCCAATGGACAAGTGACAGCAAGATGGAAAAAGAAGAACTGATTGGAATACTGGTAGTTGCGGAAGGAGCGAGCGATAAACGTATAAAAAATAATCTTATTAAAACCCTTTCATCTGTATTGCAAATATCTCCACATCGAATAGTAATAGAAGAAATGGAATTGGAGGATAAATGATATGAACATTAAAAAAAGATCCGTATGGTTTTTAACTTTACTAAGCTTAGTGGCAGTAGTGACGGTGTATTATGCAACAGAAAAGCCATCCCCTTTTGATGGAATAGCCCTATTTTCTAATGACTCAGTTGATGATGTGAAATTGGTAGAAACATCCTCAACGAATGAAGAATCATTTGTTTCTCACAGTAATCAATATGAAGAATTACGTATGGAAGTGCAGGAAAAACGTTCACAGTTACATGAGCAATTAGAATCTAAGGTCGCTTCAAATGATTTCTCTCCAGAAGAAAAAAATGAAGCATACAACGAAATTGAACAATTAGTAAAGATAAACTCTACAGAAGCGATGTTGGAGCTAATTATAAAATCATTAGGATATGACGATGCACTTGTTCGTATTGACCAAAACAAAGTGCTAATCGATGTAGTTTCAAATGAACAATCTTCAAAAAAGGCTGATGCTATTATATACGCAGTTAAGCGAGAATACCCTCAAGCATACAATGTTGAAGTGAAATTTGACGGACTATAACAAAAGTGCCTTTAAAGGGCACTTTTTCTTTTGTTTTCAATTAGTTATAACGCGGAATTGTTGTATGTGAATAGTATTTTTTAATGCAAAGAAATCCTAAATCAGAGAGTAGAATTGATTTCCGCACCAGCCGGACGCTTTCCTCGGGGTGAGCGATAAGCCACCACCCATCGCTTACGCGCGTGGTTGTGATGTCTTATTTGTCTCACTCATCCCGTAGGAGTCGCCGTCTGGCGCTCCAATCAATAAATGGGAACAGCTTTAGGATCGATAAAGCGCTAATCAATTTACTCGCATAAATAAAGCTGAAAAACTGTAACCAACTTAAATTTCATCATCTATTTATGTTCTAAATAGCCACTTGAATATTCTTTTTTTATGTTTACAGTCACAATAAAAAGAATTGTTAGTCAAAATCAACCATTCACTTTAACAAAGCTTATTTTAAAATAAAATAGTAAAAGAATGGTACATTTTACTATCTTAAAGCTACTGTATAAAATACAATTAATGGATGATCTAAGCTTTTTATTCCCTAAAAGTTAAGAACATTTGCACGTTTCTATTTTCAATTACCTTAAAAACGACTAAAATGAATAAGGAAGTATTAAAATGCAACTAAAAGGAGATGGGATAATTGAAAATCCAAGAAATCAGAGAAATTATTAAACTGATCGATCAATCTACACTAGATGAATTTTCATACGAAACAGAGGGTACAAAAATTAAAATTAAAAGAGGGGATAAAAACTCTCATAAATCTACTGTTCAAACGATAGAAAGCTCTTCGGTTGGAGAACTTCCTAAAGTACAAGAAGTTCAGACACCAGCTGTACAGGAATCTCCAAAAGCAGCGGCTGTAGAAAGCTCTGTAACAAACCAAGCTCCAGTTGAAGAGGAAAATAGCTCTTTACATAAAATTACTTCTCCAATGGTTGGGACATTCTATCAATCTTCATCACCAGATTCTCCTGCATACGTTGAGGTCGGCAGCAAGGTTACTGCAGATTCAATTGTTTGTATAGTAGAAGCGATGAAACTATTCAATGAAATTGAAGCAGAAGTAACTGGAGAAATCGTTGAAATTCTAGTTAAAGACGGTCAATTAGTAGAATACGGTCAACCTCTATTCTTAGTTAAAGCTTAAAAATATGAATTAAATAAGGAAAGGGGTAAGCATCATGAAAAAAGTGTTAATTGCCAATCGTGGTGAAATAGCTGTTCGTATTATTAGAGCATGCAAGGAGCTAAATATTGAAACTGTTGCTGTATATTCTGAAGCGGATCGAGAGGCTTTACATGTGCAACTGGCAGATGAAGCTTATTGTATAGGGCCTAGGTTATCGAAAGATTCCTATTTAAACTTTTCAAATATTATCAGCGTTGCCAAGCTAACGGGCTGTGAAGGCATACATCCTGGCTATGGTTTTCTAGCGGAAAATGCTGAATTCGCTGAGCTATGTGAGGAATGTGATATTAAGTTTATCGGTCCTACATCACAGGCGATCAAAAGCATGGGTATAAAGGATGTAGCAAAGGAAACTATGCAAAAAGCTGGAGTTCCTACAGTTCCTGGTTCAAAGGGTATCGTTAAAACGGAAGAGGATGCACTTAAGGTAGCAAATGAAATAGGATATCCGGTTATCATCAAAGCAACTGCTGGCGGTGGTGGTAAAGGTATCCGCGTAGCAAAAGACGAAGCTGATTTAATCAAAGGGATAAAAGTTACCCAAAAAGAAGCTGCTGCAGCATTTGGTAATCCTGGCGTTTATCTCGAAAAATATATTGAAGTATTTCGTCATGTAGAAATTCAAGTATTAGCTGACTCTCATGGTAATGCAGTACATTTGGGTGAAAGAGATTGCTCCATCCAAAGACGTATGCAAAAGCTAGTGGAAGAAGCTCCATCACCAGCTTTATCAGAAGCTATGCGTGCCGAAATGGGCGCCGCGGCAGTAAAGGCAGCATTAGCTGTAGGTTATGAAAGTGCTGGAACAGTAGAGTTTATTTTTGATCATATTAACCAAAAGTTCTACTTTATGGAGATGAATACTCGTATTCAAGTGGAGCATCCAGTGACAGAAATGATTACTGGTATTGACTTAATTAAACAAATGTTGAAAGTCGCAGCCGGAGAAAAATTGCCATTTGAGCAAAAAGATATTAAACTTAATGGATGGGCAATAGAATGTCGTATTAATGCGGAAAACCCAGATAAAAACTTCATGCCTTCTCCGGGACTTGTTGAATTCTATTTACCACCAGGCGGACTAGGAGTTCGAGTAGATTCAGCAGTATATCCTGGTTATACAATTCCTCCATTTTATGATTCTATGGTTGCTAAACTTATTACTTTTGGTGAGACAAGAGAAGAGGCGATTGCTAAGATGAAGCGTGCACTTAGTGAATTCGCCATTGAAGGTGTCGATACCACTATTGGCTTCCATGAAAAACTCATGAATCATGAGGTATTTGTCTCTGGAGATTTCGATACTAAGTTTTTAGAGAGATACGACGTGATGAATTCATAAAAGGAGTGAACCATATGACAGAAACAACCGAACAAAAATTTGTTCAAATGACTCCTGATGGCAAAGAAAACCTAGGGACAATTGAAATTGCCCCAGAGGTTATAACGGTAATTGCTGGAATTGCTACAACTGAAGTAGAAGGTATTGCGGGTACACGTGGTAACTTTGCAGCAGGCGTAGTAGAGCGATTAGGAAAAAAAGTGCATGGTAAGGGCATTAAGACTGAAATCACAAATGACGGTCTGTATATTGATGTATATTGCCTTGTGAAATACGGTATATCCGTTCCTAATGTAGCAAGAGAAGTGCAGTCTCAAATTCGCCAGGCTATTGAAAATATGACTAGCTTAGTTCCAACCGAAGTAAACGTTCATATTACAGGCGTACAATTTGAAACGGTTGAATCATGAGAAAAGAGCTCCATTTGGGGCTCTTTTTCTTATTTTCTACTTTCTAATAAGCACTCTACAAAAAAATATGATATTATGGGTAAGATAGCTACATTTAAAGGAGAACTAATAATGAAACGTAGACAAGCAAGAGAGCTAGCATTACAAGCACTATTTCAGCTAGACAATCATGAGATAACAATACAAGAAGCGATAGGGCATGTTACAGAAGAAAATGACCCTTTTTTAACTGATTTAGTGAAAGGGACAATTGAGCATAAAGATGAAATTGATACCTCTTTGACAGACAAGCTAGAAAACTGGTCTCTTTCCAGATTACCTAAAATCGAAAGAACAGTTCTTCGAATCGCAGTTTATGAACTACTATATGCAAACGAAGCACCAGCAAAAGTAGTTATAAATGAAGCATTGGAAATATGTAAAATCTATGGCGATGAAAAATCTAGCCGATTTGTAAATGGAGTTTTATCTAAATATACAGATCAATAAATTTCGACATTAAGGGGCGTTTATAGTGGCAGATAATCTTATTAATGGGAAAGAAATAGCTGGAAAAGTAACTGAAAAAGTGAAAGAACGTGTGGAACATCTAAAATCAAAAGGTATTACACCAGGATTAGCGGTTGTATTAGTTGGAAGTGATCCAGCTTCTCAAACCTATGTGAATAGTAAAACACGAACGTGCGAAAGACTTGGTATGTATTCTGTTATGATAGAACTAGAAGAAAACATATCCGAAGAAGAACTATTAACTCACGTTAACAAGCTAAACGACGATGATCAGATACACGGTATTCTAGTTCAATTACCACTACCAAAGCAAATAAATGAGGATAGAGTAATTGCAGCTATATCTCCATTAAAAGATGTAGATGGTTTTCATCCAGTAAATGTCGGTAAGATGCTCATTGGGCAACCTACTTTCTTATCCTGTACGCCCTTTGGTGTAATGAAACTTTTAGAATATAGCGATATAGCATTAGAAGGGAAGCACGCTGTAGTTATTGGGAGAAGTAACATCGTTGGCAAACCAATGGGTCAGCTCCTTTTACAAAAGAACGCTACAGTAACCTACTGCCACTCGAAAACAAAAGACTTACATAACTTTACAAAACAAGCAGATATTTTAGTAGTAGCAACTGGTCAGCCGAAAATGATCAATGCTAGTCACTTAAAAGAAGGTGCGGTTGTAATAGATGTTGGGATTCACCGTAATGAAGACAATAAACTATGCGGCGACGTAGACTTTGCTTCTGCTAAAGAAATTGCTTCTAAAATCACCCCTGTTCCTGGTGGTGTAGGTCCAATGACTATTGCAATGTTAATGGAAAATACATGCCTTGCAGCAGAGAATACACTAGATAAATAAGCTGAAAGCTGTTCTACAAGAGAACAGCTTTTACCTTGTCAACAGTCTTGGGAGTTGATTGGATGTCTCAAACATATTTAACTGTAAAAGCCTTAACTAAATACATAAAAAGAAAATTTGATGCGGATACTCATTTGCGAGATGTTTACGTAAAAGGAGAACTTTCAAATGTAAAGGTTCACTCTAGTGGTCACATTTATTTCACTTTAAAAGACGAATCTGCTCGTCTGACCTCAGTTATGTTTGCTATGAACGCTCGTAGCCTTAAATTCAGACCTGAGAGTGGTATGAATGTGCTAGTTCGAGGGGACATTAATGTATTTGAGGCAGCAGGACAATATCAGTTGTATGCCTCTTCTATACAGCCAGATGGTATTGGCGAGCTTTTTTTAGCCTTCGAACAGCTAAAGAAAAAGCTAGAACAAGAAGGACTTTTTCATCCAAATAGGAAAAAACGACTGCCTGCATTTCCTAAAAAAATTGGAGTCGTCACATCGAAGACAGGTGCAGCGATTCGAGATATTTTGACTACGCTCGAAAGACGTTACCCAATTAGTGAGGTTATCGTTTTCCCTAGTATCGTCCAAGGCCCTCAAGCAGCCCCTTCTATCGTAAAATCCATTAAACAAGCTAATACCCTAGGAAGTATTGATGTATTAATCGTTGGTAGAGGTGGAGGATCCATAGAGGACTTATGGGCATTTAACGAGGAAATTGTTGCTCGGGCAATAGCAGAAAGCAGTGTTCCTATCATTAGTGCGGTGGGACATGAAACAGATACAACTATTGCTGACTTTGTATCTGATTTAAGGGCACCAACACCGACAGCAGCTGCAGAAATGGCTGTCCCAAGCAAAGAAAATCTTATGAAGAACATTCTATCTTACCAGTCTGCAAGTCTTCACTTTATTACTAAAAGACTGACGGATGAAAAAAACAGATACGAAAGAGCAATCACCTCACCAGTCATGGCAACTCCTGGAAAATTATATCGTCCCTTTATAGAGAGATATATTCGAACGGAACAGCAACTGCATCGAGAGGTTAATCGATTATTTGGTGACAAAGTGCGCAATTTTTCTCAGTTAGACAATCGGTTCAAACAGCTTTCACCGCAAAGATTGATTACATTACAATCTAAACAATTGGTAACTAGTACAAATCAACTGAACCAAGCAATGATTGCGGCTTTTGAAAAAAATCGTCAACAATTTACTGGGTCGTTAAGAACCTTGGAGGCTCTAAATCCTCTAAAAATCATGGACCGCGGCTATAGCATTACTTATAAGAATGGCCAAGTAATCAAGTCGATAGATGAAGTTCAAAAAGGTGATACAATCGCTGTCACTTTACCTGATGGTCAAATAGATGCCATAGTTCAACAAGCAGTGAGTAAAGAGGGGGTAAAATAACATGGCAAAAAAAGAGATTCCATTTGATGAAGCAATGCTCCAATTAGAACAAATTGTTCGTCAGCTAGAACAAGGGGATGTCCCGCTTGAAAATGCAATCGAGCTCTACCAAAAAGGGATGGAGCTATCAAAACTTTGCAGTGATAAATTACAAAGCGCTGAAAAACAGTTAGTTACCTTTATGGGGGAAAATAAAGAAGAGGTAGGGCAAAATGATGAGTAACTTACAAACATTTATTGAAACCAACCTTCCACATATTGAACTCCAGCTTGAGGCGATTATAAATGATATTACAGCTCCACATGAATTAAAAGAAGCTATGCTTTACTCTCTTAGAGCAGGCGGTAAGAGAATTAGACCGTTATACACTCTTGCTGTATTGCAAGAACTTGGAGTGGAAAATGTAGAAGCTATAAAAGTTGCCAGTACTATAGAGATGATTCATACCTATTCTTTAATACATGATGACTTACCTAGCATGGACAATGATGATTTACGCAGAGGTAAGCCTACTAACCATAAGGTTTTTGGTGAAGCTTTAGCAATTCTTGCAGGGGATGCCTTAGTAACACTAGCATTCGGCATTATAGCTAGACTCAAAGACTTGGAGCCGAGCCAAAAAGTTCGCTTGATTGATCAATTAAGTATGGCATCAGGAGCAGAAGGTATGGTAGGCGGCCAAGTTTTAGATATGCTTGGAGAAGGTAAGAGACTTTCTTTAGAAGAGTTAGAAGAGGTACATCTGAACAAAACTGGAGCATTATTATCTTATAGTATTTTAGCTGGCGGAATAATTGCCAATGCAAACGAAGATATTATGAAAGCTCTCCATCAATATTCCATCCATATTGGACTAGCTTTTCAAATTCAAGATGATATTCTAGACGTTGAAGGTACTTCTGAGCAATTAGGTAAAACTGCTGGAAAAGATATTTTAAGTGAAAAAAATACGTATCCGTCTATTTTAACTTTGGCTGGTGCTAAGGAACAATTACAGAAGCAGTATAATTTGGCCATTGAGGCGTTACATCCTGTAACACTAAACAAGGGACTTTTAGTAGAATTAGCCGACTACATAACAAAAAGATCAAAATAAATAGCGTATAATTTTGTTTTAGAAGCAAATATTGATATGATTATACCTAGCTTTATTAAAGGAAATCTAAAAGAAGGTGAGTGATGGCAATGGATTTAACTTCAATTTCTAGTCCATCCTTTTTAAAACGTTTAGACAATGAACAATTAAAGGACTTAAGTGAAGATATTCGATCGTTTTTAATAGAAAAGTTATCAGTTACAGGTGGACATATTGGACCTAACTTAGGTGTAGTTGAATTAACTGTAGCACTGCATAAAGCGTTTAATAGCCCAGATGATAAATTTCTTTGGGATGTTGGACACCAGGCATATGTTCACAAAATCTTAACAGGCCGTGCAGATCAATTCGATACGCTACGCCAATTTAAAGGACTATGTGGATTTCCTAAAATGATCGAAAGCGAGCACGATGTATGGGAGGCAGGGCATAGCTCTACTTCACTTTCTGCAGCAATGGGAATGGCAAAAGCTCGTGATATTCAAAAGAAGAAAAACTTTGTGATACCTATTATTGGTGATGGGGCTCTCACAGGTGGTATGGCTCTTGAAGCATTGAATCATATCGGTCATGAAAAAACAGACATGATTGTCATTCTAAACGATAATGAGATGTCGATTGCTCCAAACGTAGGGGCATTGCATAATGTATTGGGTAAATTGCGTACTCATGGAACGTATAACAAGGCTAAGGATGAAATTGAATCCTTGCTGAAAAAAATTCCAGCAGTTGGCGGTAAACTAGCAGGTACTGCAGAACGCTTAAAAGATTCGTTAAAGTATCTACTAGTTTCTGGAGCATTTTTTGAAGAACTAGGCTTCACTTACCTTGGACCAATTGATGGGCATAGCTTTGAAGACCTAGAAGAAAACTTGAAAAATGCGAAAAAAATGAAGGGCCCAGTCCTTATTCATGTGATTACGAAAAAAGGAAAAGGCTTCAAACCGGCTGAACAAGATAAAATAGGTACTTGGCATGGTACAGGTCCTTATAAAATGGAGACTGGTGACTTTGTGAAGTCTGCCTCTAAAGCACCTTCTTGGAGTGCACTAGTAGCCGAAACTGCAAGAAAATTAGCTCGTGAAGATAATCGTATTGTAGCAATTACTCCAGCTATGCCGGTTGGTTCTAAATTGGAAGGGTTTGCATCAGAATTCCCAGATCGAATGTTCGATGTAGGGATAGCAGAGCAGCACGCCACTACAATGGCAGCTGGAATGGCAGCTGAAGGGATGAAACCGTTATTAGTCATCTATTCTACATTCCTTCAACGAGCATATGATCAAGTTTTACACGATATTTGCCGTCAAAAGTTAAATGTCGTAATTGGTATTGACCGTTCAGGTCTAGTAGGAGCAGATGGAGAAACGCATCAAGGCGTATTTGACATTTCCTTCCTTCGACATATGCCTAATATGGTCATCATGATGCCAAAAGATGAAAATGAAGGACAACATATGGTAAAAACTGCGTTTGACTATTCTGATGGCCCAATTGCCCTTCGCTACCCTCGTGGTAATGGACTTGGCGTCCCAATGGACGAAGAGCTAACTCCTATTCCAATCGGGTCTTGGGAAGTACTAAAAGAAGGTAGTCAAGCCGTGATTCTAACATTTGGAACTACTATTCCAATGGCATTAAAGGCAGCAGACGAGCTAAGTAAATTAAATATCTCTGTAGAAGTAGTAAATGCTCGTTTTATCAAACCACTTGATGAAGCAATGCTCAAAGATATTCACTCGCGTAATATGCCTATTATTACAGTTGAAGAAAGCGCCTTGCAAGGTGGATTTGGAAGTGCTGTATTGGAATATTATAACGAACAAAATTTACAAGCTAATGTTAAAAGAATTGGTATTCCTGATATGTTTATTGAACACGGAGATGTTAATCAATTGCTCGAAGAAATTAATATTACAAGCGATAGCATAATCGATTTAGTAAAATCTACTTTAAAAGAAAGCCCAAGGTATATCTCCTCATGAGTAAGATACCAAAAGAGAGAGTAGATATACTCTTAGTAGAACAAGGGTTGTTTGAAACGAGAGAAAAAGCTAAACGTGCTATTATGGCTGGGCTTATCTACAAGAATGAAGAAAGAATAGATAAGCCGGGAGAAAAAATAGAGGTCTCTTCTGTATTAACGGTAAAGGGACAGGTTTTAAAATATGTAAGCCGTGGTGGTTTAAAGCTAGAAAAAGCAATCGAACAGTTTGATCTAGAGATTAAGGATAAAATTATGTTAGATATTGGTTCTTCTACTGGTGGATTCACAGACTGTGGACTTCAAAATGGAGTGACACATGCTTACGCATTAGATGTAGGTAGTAATCAATTGGCTTGGAAAATCAGGCAGGACCCACGAGTATCGGTAATGGAAAAAACAAATTTCCGTTATTCTACGCCTGCTGATTTCCAAGAGGGCTTACCGTCGTTTGCTTCTATCGATGTTTCTTTTATATCCCTTAAGCTTATCTTCCCAACTTTAAAGACAATCATCGTTCCAAACGGAGATGTGATTGCTTTAGTTAAGCCACAGTTTGAAGCTGGAAAAGAGCGAGTTGGTAAAAAGGGTGTAGTGAGAGATAAGGCAGTGCATATAGATGTACTCAACGATATAGCAAATTTTGCCGAAAGCCAAGGCTTCCAATTGAAAAATGTTTCTTATTCACCTATTACTGGTGGTGAAGGTAATATAGAATTTCTATTCCATTTAGTTAGTGTAAATCCTGAAGAAGTTCTCCCTCATACATTCGACTTTGAAAAGCTTGTCAATGAGGCACATAATTTATTAAAATAATTCGCGACTCCCCAAGAGTCGCGTTTTTTCTTGTTACTTTTGCAATGTAATGCTAAGGTATAATTAAAACAGTATATTTATACAGCAAGGAGCTCATTATGAATAAAGGACAACGGCATATTCGTATTAGGGATATAATAGCGAATTATGAAATTGAAACACAGGATGATTTAGTCGATCATTTAAAAAATGCTGGGGTTAACGTTACTCAGGCTACGGTATCCAGAGATATAAAGGAACTACATTTAGTAAAGGTGCCCTTACCAAATGGTAACTATAAGTACAGTTTGCCTGCAGACCAACGATTTAATCCTATGCAAAAGCTGCATAGAGCATTAACAGATGCCTTTGTTAGTATCGATGGAGCAAGTCATTTTTTAGTTATGAAAACTTTACCAGGTAATGCTCATGCGATTGGCTCGCTAATCGATTATTTGGATTGGGAAGAGATATTGGGGACTATTTGTGGTGACGACACGTGCTTAATCATTTGTAGAACAGAAGAAGATAGTCAAACTTTAAAAAATCGTTTACTGGAAATGCTGTAATATCCAATGGCTTCATGTGTAATGCTGGAATTCCGGTTGTTTTGTCAAAAATGAACAGCTATCAAAAGTGTAATCATTGATCAGCACGGCCGCTTTCCGTGGCGTAAGAGGTCTTAAGAGCGTAGGTGTGATGTCTTACTAGTCATGGATTCGAGGTCTGCGTGCTACCATCTTAAACGGTGTTAAATCTAAATGTGTATACAAATGAAATGAAATACCTAAAACGATACAGATTTTTTAAACAGAGGTGATATTTTGTTAAAAGAACTTTCCATTAAAAACTTTGCTATTATAGACGAGCTATCAGTTGGTTTCGACGAAGGACTAACTGTATTAACTGGTGAGACTGGTGCTGGTAAATCCATTATTATAGATGCGGTTCATTTACTCTGTGGAGGTAGAGGCTCACAGGAATTTATTCGACATGGAGCACGAAAAGCTGAACTGGAAGGGTTATTCATCATAACAGATCCACAACATAGTGTTTTTAAGAAAATGTTTGACGTTGGTATAGATGTCGACGACGAAACTATTATTCTCCGAAGAGATTTAAACGATTCTGGAAAAAGTGTCTGTAGAGTTAATGGGAAATTAGTTACTATAGGCATTTTAAGAGAGATCGGTGCTAGTTTAATAGATATTCATGGCCAACATGAAAGCCAAGAACTTATGGATGACAAAGCACATATTCATTTACTAGACCAGTTTGCTGGAGAAGACTTAAAGGTAGTAAAAGAAAATTATAAAGAATTGTTCCATAAATATAAAAAATGGAAAAAAGAACTTGCGACACTGACGGAAAACGAACAACAAATAGCGCACAAAATAGATTTGTACACTTTTCAAGTAGAGGAAATAGCGGAAGCACAGTTGAAAAGTGGAGAAGAAGAATTGCTCCAAAATGAAAAAAAGAAATTATTAAACTTTCATAAGGTATTCGACAAGATGAGTAATTCCTATGAAGCTATTTTAGGAGAATCTAAAGGATTAGATTATATAGGAACTGCAATGTCTGATTTAATGGATATATCCGATGTTGATGATAATATGAAGGAGTTAAGCGAAAGCGTATCTTCTGCTTTTTATATATTACAGGATGCCGCCCACCAGCTTAAAAATGAGCTGGATGAGATGGAATATGATAGCAATCAGCTGCTTGAGGTGGAAGAGAGACTTGCAACTATTCAAACGTTAAAGAGAAAATATGGCTCATCCATTGAAGAAATTTTAGAATACAAAGATCAAATTCAGCATAGCCTAAGCCAATTAGTCAATCGAGATGAACAGATTCAAAAAATGGGTGAAAAAATCAAGCAAATTGAAATTGATCTCCAGCTAGAAGCAAATGAACTGACCGTAAAACGTAAAATTGCTGCTGAAAAGTTAAGTAAAGCAATTATGGAGCAGCTTAAAGAGTTATATATGGAAAAAGCTACTTTTTCAGTTATGTTTCACGAGCAGTCTAACCAAACGTATAATGAAGATGGCTTAGATGACTTGTCATTTTACATTTCTACAAATGTGGGAGAGCCATTAAAAGCATTAACGAAAATAGCGTCCGGAGGAGAACTTTCTCGTATGATGTTGGCCCTAAAAAGCATTTTTTCAAAACATCAAGGGATTACTTCCATCATTTTCGATGAAGTAGATACAGGAGTTAGCGGACGTGTTGCTCAGGCCATAGCGGAGAAAATAGCTGGCATTGCTACGAATTCTCAGGTTTTGTGCATTTCTCATCTTTCTCAGGTTGCAGCAATGGCAGATCAGCATTTGTTAATCCGAAAAGAAGTGACTGGAAACAGAACATATACATTATTGGAGGAAATAACAGACAATAAACGAGCTGAGGAATTGAGCCGAATGATGTCAGGTACCGAAATAACTACGACCACATTAAAACACTCCAAAGAATTATTAAAAATTGCAAATGAACGTAAAAAAATATTAAGAAACTCCTGAAGACCTGTAACTTTTGGGTCTTCTTTTTTTATCAATTATTTACCTCACATAGAGTTCACAGCAAAGGACATAGTAAGATGTATGGGAGGTGAAATATGAAAAAAAGCTATCGAATTTGGTCGCTTTTGCCAATACTTTTCTTTACTTTGTTCTTTCTAAGCACCACTGCATTCGCTTCAAAAATAACAGTTGTTCCACTTGGGCAATCTATTCAGATCGACCTCCAGTATGGATCTGTGTTTCTTAATCACGATGTGTTGTTAGAAGATGACTATTGGCTAAAATCTGGTGATGCAATTCATCAAATAAATGACCAAACGGTATCTAACATTGATGATTTAAAAAGGCAATTAAAAAATAAGAAACAAATTATTATCCAGTATGAGCGAGATAAAAAAATGTATACGAAAGATATTACGCCAGATCAAATGATGAAATTATTCCCTTTCTTGCGAGATGCAACTGAAGGAATAGGAACGCTCACTTATTATGACCCAGAAACAAATGAATTTGGTGCACTTGGGCATCAAATAGTAGACCATTCTTCTGGCGTTACTCCAAAATTCTCAGAAGGCTCTATTTATTTGTCTTCCATTCAACAAATCAAAAAAAGTATTCCAGGAAAACCTGGGTATAAGATTACTTCGCATGAAAACAACACTCCACCTATAGGGGGAGTAAATGAAAATAATGTTTATGGGGTTTTTGGCAAGCTAGAAAACAAAGCATTAGCAAATATACCGATGCAACAAATGTCAGTTGCAGAAAAAGAAGAAATAACGACAGGTAAAGCAATTATGCGAACATCAATCGATGGTGAGAAAGTGCAGGACTTTACAATAAATATCTCATCTGTGGAAGGACATCTATTTCAGTTTACGGTAACTGATTCCCAGCTCATTAAAAGGACTGGTGGTATTCTTCAAGGCATGAGTGGAAGCCCAATTCTTCAAGCTGACAAAATAATTGGGGTTGTTACTCATATGTACGTGGATAAACCAAAAAACGGGGCTGCTTTAGCTATAACAGAGATGATGAAGAAAAATCCATGATTTTATGAAGGCTACATCCATTTGGGTGTAGCCTTTTGTAATTGCTTAGCAAATTATAAAATAAATTCTGAAAACCTATGGATAAAAAAACATAGGCGGCTTGCGCTTTTCTATTTTGTCTAGCGCAAGCAGCCTTGCCCCTCGGGGTCAAATGGATAAAAGGTGCTCCTGCGCAAGCTTGTCGCAAACAAGAGCGTTTGTGGTGGCTGAGGGACTGCCTCCTCGCTTTTTCTCATTTGCCTGTCGGGGCAGAAATAGGCGCTTGCGCTTTTCTTGTATAAAAGCTTAAAATGTAAATAACTATAATTCGACAAATGAGAAGAAAAGATTTACAATTTGTCATAATACCTCGGAATCGTAATAGGAAAGAATCATTTTGAAAATTAATAAAGGAAGTAGGGAAAAATTAGCGAATAGTAATTATGTAAAAACTTACAAAAGGTGGATGAATTTTAATGGAGAAAATAAAAGTAGCAATAGTCGATGATAACAAAGATCTAATACGGACAATGGACTCATATTTTGAACAACACCCTGAAATTGAAGTTATTGGTACCGCTTATAATGGGAAATTATGTTTGGAAATGTTAGAAAATATTAAACCAGATGTTTTATTGTTAGATATAATCATGCCACATCTTGATGGAATTGCTGTATTAGACTCACTCCAAAAAAATGATAAGCTAAAGGGATTACAGGTTATTATGTTAACTGCTTTTGGCCAGGAAGATGTGATGAAACAAGCAGTGGACTTAGGTGCCTCTTATTTTATGCTAAAGCCTTTTGAATTTGACCGTCTTGTAACACAGATTATTCAAGTCGCTGGAAGACAGGGATCCATGCAGGAAGCGCCAGTTAAGTCAAACCCGGAAAAAGAAGCTTTACAAAACAAGCGAATGATTGATAATACCATTACAAATGTTATTAAAGAAATGGGTGTTCCCGCGCATATTAAAGGATATTCCTATCTCCGAGAAGCAATTCAAATGGTGTATTCAGATATTGAGCTGCTTGGATCAATTACGAAAGTTTTATATCCTGAGATAGCAAAGAAATTCCAAACAACACCTTCACGTGTAGAACGCGCTATTCGTCATGCCATTGAAGTAGCATGGAACAGAGGTAACTATGAAACTATTTCTAAAATGTTTGGATATACTGTCCATCACTTAAAATCTAAACCTACTAATAGTGAATTCATCGCGATGATCGCAGATAAAATTCGCATGGAGAACATGGCTAGCTGAAAGGGTTAGGAATCACGGTTTGACGGGATGTACAAACCAACCAACTTCTGAAATATTAACTTGATCTGTACTTCAAATCCTATAAACTAATATCAACAAAGCCAACGAATTATTTGATTCGCTGGTTTTTTTGTATTTTTAAAAAAAGGACGAAAAATATGAAAATCACAGAATTAGAATTTTATTTGGAAGATTTTCTGACGTAGTAAAGAACTAATCTATTTGAAGGATGAGTTTTTATTTGATTCTCCCTAAAAGGTGAAGTTTAAAAATCATACCTCTGATAATACCTTCCATTTTTAAAAAAACACCACAAAGGTAAGACCTTTGCAGTGTCAATTTATCATTTCCAATAGAATGGTGGAAATCCACACTCTTTATATATTTCATTGTAATCAGCAAAACAATATTCACCAAATTCATCTAGATCTTTATATTCATCTAGGACTTTTCTAAGTTCTACAAAAAGTTCCTTATCAACTTCAACAAATGAATCTTCAAATCGTTTTTGAATATCCAACTTTATTAAAAACCTTATCAAGTCCTCATATAGTAACGGATAATCTTTTTTTATACTTTCTTTATTTTCTAAGAATGATTTAATGTAATCTTCGAAAAGATAAATTTTATTTGAATCAGCATATCCATATTCTTCTCTTTCTTTAAGTGGTGCGAAGACAGTACCCGTTCCCTGCCACGTTTTTCCAATACCAGACCAAAAGATAATAAGAGAACACTTACGTAATTCGGGATCAGGATGATTAAAATATTTAAAGTAATCGTCATAATATTCGTGTCTCCATTGTCCGTGCATATCAAATAAATAATTACCTTCTTCAATACCTCGTAATACCTTTTTAGCTTTTTCAATTGGAGTTAGTGACATTGGGATTCTTCCTCTCGTCTTCAATATTTAGGTAAATTAAGGGAATATTATTATAACATAATCATACTTGGTGTCACCTTATTGGGCTGACTTCTTATATATAACCTGTAATTTTTTTGCCATCTATAGTTGAGAAGGCAGTTTTACTTCTGCATAACTCATGTGATCAAAAATATGACAATATCATAGGAGTCCAAGTGTACATATCTAAACCTACTAATAATGAATTCATCGCGATGATCGTTGATAGTATTATGGATATTTCCGTAGAAATAGATACTTTTTTTGGCTAAAATGAAAATAATTCATAATTGAAAATTATTGTGATAAAATGAGATTAACTAACTAATTTCCAGAAAATTCATGGTATTATCCGACTTAATCATATATATTAAATAAGTATAATGATTTGTTTTTCGAATAGTCATTAAGACTCAGGTGATTTTAAAAGTAAGTGTCTTTCATCTGAATTTAAATCTCAAATTTAAGGGAGTCATTTCAAAATACATGAAGTAAGTAGTTAAGATAATATGGAATGGGTGAGAAACTTGATAATAGAAGATAATGATCATATAACCTTGTCTGTAAAGGATGGTAAGGTTTTTCTTTTTACAAAAAGAGAAGGCTACAGTTTGAAAAAATTTGAAGAATATCCTCGAAAAAATCCTCGGTTTAAAGTTACAAGCTTTATGACATTAAAAAAAGCACTCTCGGCTAAGTCTACGGAACCAATAGAAATCGGAAATTGGATTGATTTGGTTGAGTTAGATGTTAGCTTAGACTATATGCAGGCACTTATAACCGTTAATGAATCAAAAAGCTATATTGAAGAAAATATAATAGAAGTACAATCTCAAATACATATTGCATTAGAAAAAAATAATATTACATATGGCAAAAAAAACATAGATATATTGTCTTTAAAACCCGGAAAACCGTTCATTATTGCTCAAGGTACACCATCTCAGAAAGGTTTAGATGCACAAGTAAGCTATTTAGCGCAGGCTGAAAAAAAACCGGTTATTAATGAAGATGGTAAAGCAGATTATTTTGATATGAATTTTTTAAAAGAAATCCATGAGGGCTCATGGTTAGGAGAGAAAATACCCGCTAAAGAAGGGGTGGATGGGACGAATGTATATGGGGAAACTGTTAAAGCAGCTCCTGGAGACGATATCACCCTTAAATATGATCCCAAGACAGCCTACGAAATAGAGGAGGGAGGAAAAATTGTACTTCGCTCGAAAACAAAAGGTGTAATAGGAGAAGTAAATGGGGTTCTCTCTGTATTAAAGCATTTGGTAGTTGACGGAGATGTCGGTATAGAAACAGGAAATTTGAAATTCGATGGATCAATTCAAGTGAAAGGCACTGTAATGGCTGGCTATTCAGTAATTGCTTCTGGAGATGTGTCTATTGAAGGGAAAGATGGCGTTAATTCAGCTGAACTGATCAAGTCTGCTGAAGGAGATGTCTTTATAAAAGGAGGCATTTTCGGACGGGGAGTAACAAAGGTGGAAGCTCATAATAATATATATCTTAAACATGCAAATGAATGTACATTAGACGCAAAGGAAAATATACATATCGGTTTCTATGCCCTTGGTGTTTCTATGTTTGCCAATGAAATTATATTGGACGAACGTAAGGGGAAGATTATTGGTGGAAAAGCTGTGGCAGTTCATTCGATTACTACTGCATATAGTAGTAATAGTATGGAAAGGAAGACAGAGTTAATTGTACAGGGGATCGATCGAAAAATTTTAACTGAAAATGCAAAGATGCTAGCAGAAAAAATAGTACAGCATCAAGAAGAATCGACTAAATTAAACTATCAAATCAGTCAGCTAGGTCAGTTCAAAGGCAAAATGACAACGCAACAAAATGGAATGTATGAACAGGTTAAACAAAAATATAATCTGCTACAGCAAGAAATGAAAGAAGCTGATAAGGAAATCCAACGAATTTTAAGGATGTTAAGAAGTAAAGCGGAATACTATGTGAATGTTACAAAAGAAGCTAATCCGGGTACCTATATACAAATAGGTAATAAATCTACCTTCGTAGCAAGTACTACAAAAGGAAAATTTAAGTTAGAAAATGGGGAGTTAAATGTCTAATATACCTGTATACGCTCATAGAGGTGGAGCGACAAAGTATGTAGAGAATTCTTTAAAGTCTTTTGAAGCTGCAAGTAAAATAGGTGTAGATGGTATTGAAATGGACCTACAGCTTTCAGCAGATGGAATTGCTTTCGTGACCCATGATATAGACTTTTTTAGACTAGCTGGTATCAATAAAAGAATCACTGATATGGCAGCGGAGGAAATTCTTAAGCTAAAGCTCGGGAAAACAATTGTGCGCAGATTTTTATATTCACGAGTGTTGAGCTTAGAGGATTTTCTTACATTTTTTAAGCAAACAAATATGAAGTTAAACGTGGAATTCAAGGAATCCTTTCTTGGCAAAACCGAAAAAATTGAAGAGGTTGTCTATAAGACCGAGGCTATTAAGGATGTGCATTATTCTTCCTTTGAAGAAAGCATTCTAGAAGTTATTCAAAGAATGCCTATAAAAACAAAAACAGCTTTCATTGGTAAAAAGAGTTCTAGTTGGGATCAGATATTGTCTAACCGGAACTATGAGGCAATACATCTTAACAAAAAGTTTTACGGGACTGACCTGATGAACAAGATTTGGGATGCCGGATTTCCCATGCGTTTTTATAACATTAAGGGTACCGAGAAATATTTGATAAATCCTCATGAGGCGGTTATTGGCTGGATCACGGATTATCCAAGGAAAGTAATCGAACAGCAAAATCGGACCAAAAGATAAATAACTTTGCAAAAATGAGTATTGAACTCGTTATACTATGTCGAATAAGGGTGAATGCCCCAAATATGAGCTCTTTAAGCAAAAAAAGACACTCTCTGTTCATTTTGGACAGAGAGTGTCTTTTTTTTAACGTTATTTTTTTATTTGATACTTCATCAATAGATAAAGACTAGCTGTGGACACTGATCAGGCTATTTGAGTGCGTTAATTATAAGTCATTGTCCTTTTTCTTTTGAAATCGTGGAGCAACTTTTCCATTTTTTCTATCTCTATTGAGTAGAAATCCTGCGAAAAATCCTAAACCTAAAACTGTAAATAGAAAACCACAAATAAACTGTACCGCTAATCCACCAAGTGGAAGTATTTGTAGACCAAAAAATGTATCTCTCATCAGTTTGATTCCAAATGCTGCTAAAATTCCAGGTATTAATAATACGATTAAAGCCAATAAACGAGCCACTTTTTTCACTCCTGTTCTCTACTATTTTAATTTTACATCCAAGTTTAGGATTGTCAATGTCAGAAAGTTACGGTATGATATAGAAGAAATGCAATAAGTTGCAGAAAAAAAGTGGGGGTGTGCATATTTTTGCAAAACATACTCATTGTAGGTGCTGGTAACGGTGGATATGCACTTCTCAAATTAATAGAGCAGGCAGATTACCTTCAGGTTACTGCTATTGTTGATATTAATGATGAGGCTCCTGGAATGATCTACGCTAAACAACAAAATATACCAACCTATTCAGAATGGAAAAGCTTGTTAAGCAATGATATTCAAATCATTATTGATGTGACTGGTCGAAAGGAAGTTTTCTATGAATTACTTCAAAATAGGCCGGCTACAGCTGTACTGATTCCTGGCGAGATAGCCAACTTAATCGTTACATTAATAGAAGAGAAAAACAAATATATTCAAATTATTGATCAGAAAAAAGCATTACAGGAACTCATTTTTAATTCTATTGAAGAAGGAATGATTGGCATTAATAGCCAAGGTATTGTTAACTTTTTCAATAAGAGTGCCGAAAGAATGACCTCAATTCTTGTTGAGGATGCTCTAGGTAAGCATGTAGCAGATGTAATCTCTTTAAGTGAATTACCGAGAATATTTGAAACTGGCAAGATTGAGCTTCACAAAGAACTTACTCTTGAAAGCGGTACCAAAATAGTCACTTCTCGATACCCGATGGTAAACGAAGAAGGAAAAAGAATTGGTGCTTTTGCGGTTTTTAAGGATATCTCTGAGGTCGTTCGTCTTGCAGAGGAAGTTACTAACCTTACGGAAATTCAAAAAATGCTCGAGGCTATCATTTACTCAAGTGATGATGCAATTTCGGTAGTGGATGAAGAAGGAAAAGGTATATTGATAAATCCCGCATACACTCGTATCACTGGATTTAGTGAAGAAGAGGTAATAGGAAAGCCGGCTACTGCCGACATTTCGGAGGGCGAAAGTATACATTTAAAGGTCCTTCAATCTAAAAAACCTATTAGAGGTGTCAATCTTCGAGTTGGAAAACAAGAAAAGGACGTTATTGTTAATGTAGCTCCAATTATTGTGAATAACCAGTTAAAGGGTAGTGTCGGTGTTATTCACGATATGACTGAAATGCGAGGTTTAATGAAGGAATTAGATCGCGCAAGAACTATTATCAGAACACTAGAATCAACTTATTCATTTGAAGACATAGTCGGGACTTCAGATGAGATTAATTTAGCAATAGAACAAGCTAAACTAGCAGCTAACGTTCCAATTACCGTCCTTTTAAGGGGAGAGGTCGGTGCAGGAAAGGATTTGTTTGCTCATGCCATTCATGGAGAAAGTGGGCGTTCAAGCTATCCTTTTATCCGAGTTAATTGCAGTTCTTTAGAGGAACATCTTTTAGAACGTGAATTATTTGGATATGAGGAAGATGGCATCAAATATCCTGGTAAATTAGAAGAAGCATATAAAGGCACGGTTTTCTTAGATGAAGTTGGTGAGTTGACTAAGAAAACTCAAGCTAAGCTCCTACAGGTTTTGCGAGATAATATTATCATACCTATCGGGGCCACAACCCCGAAGCAGGTTGATGTTCGTATCATTGCTGCAAGTAGTCTTAACTTGGAAAAGGCAATGAGAGATGGCACCTTTAGGGAGGATTTCTATTTTCAGTTAAATAGAATGCCGATTTATATACCTTCTTTACGACAAAGAAAAAAGGATATTCCGCTTCTTGCAGAACGATTGCTCGTTAAACTTAACCAAGAGTTTGGGAGAAACATTGAAGGATTTTCAGAGGAAGCTCTCGAAACCTTATGTCTTTACGATTGGCCAGGTAATGTCAGAGAGTTAGAGAATATTATTAGCCGCTCCATGATTTTTCTTCAATCGAATGAACGATTAGTAGATGAACAGCATTTACCAAAATCGATGCTCCAGTTGTCACAAGGGGAGGATGAAGATTCGATTGCTCCACTTGCGGACCAAATGGATGAAATGGAGAAAAGAGTACTCGCCCAAGCGCTTAAAATTTGCGATGGCAATAAGTCACAAGCAGCTAAAAAGTTAAGTATTTCTCTTCGCTCATTATATTACAAGCTAGAAAAACACAATCTGGTGTAAAAGGAAAGTGTTCACGTAAATAGGGGTATTTACTATAAATCATTTATACAAGCACCAATTTAACTACTAGGAGGAACTACAAATGGAAATCTTTAAATATATGGAAACTTATGATTATGAACAATTAGTATTTTGCCAAGACAAAACTTCAGGACTTAAAGCGATTATTGCTATTCATGACACTACATTAGGACCGGCTCTTGGTGGTACTCGTATGTGGAATTATGCTTCGGAAGAAGAAGCAATTGAGGATGCTCTTCGTCTTGCTAAAGGTATGACTTATAAAAATGCGGCAGCAGGACTTAATCTTGGTGGAGGAAAAACTGTAATTATTGGTGATCCATTAAAAGATAAAAATGAAGAAATGTTCCGTGCATTTGGACGTTTCATCCAAGGGTTAAATGGTCGTTATATTACAGCTGAAGATGTAGGTACTACAGTTGCAGATATGGACCTTATCCATGAAGAAACTAACTACGTAACTGGTATATCAGAGGCGTTTGGTTCTTCAGGTAACCCATCTCCAGTAACAGCTTATGGTGTTTACGTTGGGATGAAGGCTGCAGCTAAAGAAGCATTTGGTTCTGATTCATTAGAAGGAAAAACAATTGCCGTACAAGGTGTTGGGAATGTGGCTTATACGCTATGTGAATACCTACATGAAGAAGGCGCAAAGTTAATCGTTGCTGATATTAACCAAAAATCAGTGGATCGTGCAGTAGAAGCTTTCGGTGCAGTACAAGTCGGTACAGATGAAATTTACTCACAGGACGTAGATATCTTTGCTCCTTGTGCACTTGGAGCAATTATTAACGACGCTACGATTCCACAGTTGAAAGCTAAAGTAATTGCTGGTTCAGCTAACAACCAATTGAAAGATACAACACATGGCGACATGATTCATGAAATGGGTATCGTTTATGCACCAGATTATGTTATTAACTCTGGTGGAGTGATCAATGTAGCAGATGAATTATATGGTTACAACCATGACCGTGCGATGAAACGCGTGGCAGGTATCTATGACAAAATTGAACGTATTTTTGAAATTTCAAAACGTGACGGGATTCCAACTTATGTTGCTGCTGACCGTTTAGCTGAAGAGCGTATCGCGCGTGTAAGCAAATCTCGTAGTCAATTTCTACAAAACGGAAAACATATTTTAAATGGCCGTTAATCAATAATTATATCCTAGCAGCAAATTGGCCGACTTTATAGATTCCTTGTAAAGCCGGCCTTCTTATTTGGAAGGAGACGATTCATTTGGCAAAAGAATACGAAGTAGTAATTATTGGTGGAGGAACTGGTGGGTATGTAGCTGCCATTCGCTCAGCTCAACTAGGTTTAAAAACAGCAATTGTTGAAAAAGGCAAACTAGGTGGTACATGTTTACATAAAGGCTGTATCCCAAGTAAAGCATTACTTCGAAGTGCCGAGGTTTTTTCTACTACTAAAAATCATGCAGCCGACTTTGGTGTAAATACAAGTGAAGTAACATTAGATTTTAGTAGAGTGCAAGCCCGAAAGGAATCCATTGTGGACCAATTATTCCAAGGAGTTCAGGGGTTGATGAAAAAAGGCAAGATTGATGTGTATGAAGGAACAGGCAGAATGCTCGGGCCATCTATTTTCTCTCCGTCTCCTGGGGGGACCGTCTCGGTTGAGATGAACAATGGTGAAGAAAATGAAATGCTTATCCCGAAAAATGTAGTCATTGCCACTGGTTCACGCCCTCGCTCTTTGCCAGGTTTGTCAATAGATGGATCTCTAGTGATGACTTCGGATGAAGCGTTAGTAATGACAGAGCTACCTAAGTCTATTCTCATAGTTGGTGGAGGAGTAATCGGTATAGAATGGGCTTCCATGCTAAACGACTTTGGAGTAGAAGTAACAGTAATCGAATACGCTGATCGAATTATTCCTACGGAAGACAAAGATATTTCTAAAGAAATGCAAAAGCTTCTAGGGAAAAAGGGGATCACATTTGCAACAAATGCAAAAGTACTTCCAGATACTTTAGATACAGCAGACAACGTAGTTACAATATCTGCTGAAGTTAATGGGGAAACTCAATCATTTACTGCTGAGAAAATGCTTGTATCTGTTGGTAGACAAGCAAACACAGAAGGTATTGGTATAGAAAATACAGATATCGTGATTGAAAATGGATTTATTCAGGTTTCTGACACATTTCAAACAAAAGAATCTCATATATATGCAATTGGCGATGTAATTGGTGGACTTCAATTGGCACATGTAGCAAGCCATGAGGGGATTACAGCGATAGAGCATATTGCTGGAGAAGACATAATTCCAATGGATTACAATCTTGTATCTCGCTGTATTTATGCAAGTCCTGAAAGCTCAAGTGTTGGAATTACAGAGCAACAGGCAAAAGAAAAGGGATTTGATGTAAAAGTAGGCAAGTTCTCTTTTAAAGCAATTGGTAAGGCTCTTGTATACGGTGAATCGGATGGCTTTGTTAAAATTGTGGCAGATAAGGCAACCAATGATATTTTAGGAGTTCATATGATTGGACCTCACGTCACAGATATGATTTCAGAAGCTGGTTTGGCTATGGTTCTAGATGCTACTCCTTGGGAAATGGCACATACAATTCATCCACATCCAACCTTAAGTGAAATAATGGGAGAAGCAGCGTTAGCTGTTGATGGTAAAGCGATTCATATGTAAAAAAAGGGGGATCTCTATATGACAAACAATCGTCATAAGGAATTAGGGTTATCAAATGAAGATGTATTAAAAATGTTCGAGACGATGTTAATGGCGCGCCGTATTGATGAGCGTATGTGGCTGTTAAACCGTGCAGGTAAAATTCCATTCGTTATCTCTTGTCAGGGACAAGAGGCAGCTCAGGTAGGGGCGGCATTTGCTTTAGATAATACAAAGGATTATATCGCTCCTTACTATCGAGATATGGGGGTAGTTTTACATTTCGGTATGACTCCAAAAGATTTAATGCTATCAGCATTTGCTAAAGCAGAGGATCCAAACTCTGGCGGTCGTCAAATGCCAGGACATTTTGGGCAAAAGAAAAATCGTATTTTAACAGGCTCATCACCAGTTACAACGCAGCTACCTCATGCTGTTGGTGTTGCTTTAGCTGCCAAGATTGAAAAGAAAGACTTCATTACCTTTGTTACATTAGGAGAAGGTTCATCTAACCAAGGAGATTTCCATGAAGGCTTAAATTTTGCAGGAGTACATCAATTACCTTGTATAACAATGGTGGAAAACAATAAATATGCGATATCAGTTCCTTTTGAGCGTCAGGTTGCTAGTAAAAATGTTGCAGACCGTGCGAGTAGCTACGGAATGCCAGGCGTAACGGTGGATGGTAAAGATCCAATCGAGGTATACAGAGTAGTAAAAGAAGCTGCTGACCGCGCAAGAAACGGAGAAGGACCAAGTCTTATAGAAGCCGTTACTTACCGTTTGACAGCTCATTCATCAGATGACGATGATAGACAATACCGTACGGCAGAAGACATTGCAGAAGGAAAAGCTTTAGATCCTATTATTACATTTGCAAAGTATTTAAGAGATTTAGATATTCTTTCTACCGATTTAGAAAAAGAGATCAATGACCGCATTATGAAGGAAGTAAATGAGGCAACTGATTATGCAGAGGCTGCACCATATGCTGCTCCAGAAGATGCATTAAAACATGTTTATGCTGAAAAAGACGGGGGGAACGCATAATGGCAATCATGTCTTATATTGATGCAATAACACTTGCAATGAAGGAAGAAATGACCCGCGATGAGCGCGTTTTCGTTCTTGGGGAAGATGTTGGTCGTAAGGGTGGCGTGTTCAAAGCAACAAACGGACTTTACGATGAATTCGGTGAATATAGAGTGTTAGATACACCACTTGCAGAATCAGCTATTGCGGGTGTAGGAATCGGAGCTGCCATGTATGGTCTTCGTCCAATCGCAGAAATGCAATTTGCAGATTTTATCATGCCTGCAGTTAACCAAATTATCTCGGAGGCATCTCGTATTCGCTACCGCTCTAACAATGACTGGACTTGTCCAATCGTATTTCGTGCTCCTTTTGGTGGGGGTATTCATGGTGCTCTCTATCACTCTCAATCTGTAGAGGCTATCTTTGCTAACCAGCCAGGTCTAAAAATAGTTATTCCTTCTACTCCGTATGATGCGAAAGGATTGTTAAAAGCAGCTATTCGTGATGAGGACCCGGTTATGTTTTTTGAACACAAGCGTGCTTATCGCCTTATTAAAGGAGAAGTTCCGGACGACGATTATACGATTGAAATTGGTAAGGCAGACGTAAAGCGTGAAGGGGAAGATATTACGGTTATTACTTATGGATTAGCTGTCCATTTCGCACTTCAAGCTGCAGAACGCTTAGAAAAAGACGGTATTTCAGCTCATATTTTAGATTTACGTACAATTTACCCGTTAGACAAAGACTCAATTATAGAAGCTGCTTCTAAAACAGGTAAAGTATTACTTGTAACGGAGGATAACAAAGAAGGTAGTATTATTAGTGAGGTAGCAGCGATTATTGCAGAAAATTGCTTGTTTGACTTAGATGCTCCGATTATGCGCCTTGCAGGTCCTGATGTTCCAGCTATGCCATATGCGCCTACCATGGAAAAATTCTTTATGATTAATCCAGACAAAGTCGAAAAAGCAATGCGTGAGCTGGCGGAATATTAAGCTAATGGAAAAACGCCTAAGCAAATTTGATCTATAAAGGAGGAACCCATATGGCACTAGAACAAATTAAAATGCCTCAGCTTGGGGAAAGTGTAACCGAGGGGACAATCGAAAAATGGTTAGTAAAACCAGGCGATCATGTCAATAAGTATGACGCACTTGCTGAGGTTAATACAGATAAAGTTACTGCAGAAGTACCTTCTTCCTTCACGGGAGTTATTAAAGAACTAATTGCCAATGAAGGAGATACACTTGCAGTAGGAGAAATCGTTTGTACGATTGAAACAGAAGGAGGCTCTTCTGAAGAAATCGTAGAGGTAAAGGAAGCTGCGCCTGAAGAACCAACTGCTGAAACGGTTAAACCTGCTGAGGTGAATAAGCATGCACAGTCAGCGCCAGCAGACCGTGCAAAAGGAGCAAAAGCTCGTTACTCACCTGCAGTTCTTAAACTTTCACAGGAGCATGATATCGACCTTTCTTTAGTCACAGGTACTGGTAATGAAGGTAGAATTACTCGTAAAGATTTACTTAAAATAATAGAAAGTGGAGACATTCCACAAGCAGCTCCAGCTAGCGAGGCTAAGGTGGAGGAAAAAGCGGCTATAGCTTCTGCTCCTACTAACACTCAAACAAAGCCAGCTGCTATTAATGTCCCAGTCGGAGCAGGTGACATCGAAATTCCAGTAACTGGTGTCCGTAAAGCAATTGCTGCAAATATGCTTCGTAGTAAGCATGAGGCACCTCACGCTTGGACGATGATTGAAGTAGATGTGACGAACCTAGTACAGTACCGTGATTCGATTAAAAATGAATTTAAACAAAAAGAAGGCTTTAATGTTACTTATTTTGCATTCTTTGTGAAAGCAGTTGCACAAGCATTAAAAGAATTTCCAATGATGAATTCTATGTGGGCTGGCGACAAAATTATCCAAAAGAAAGACATCAATATTTCAATTGCAGTTGCAACAGATGATGCCTTATTTGTTCCGGTAATTAAGCATGCAGACGAAAAGACGATTAAAGGCATTGCTCGAGAAGTAATGGAGCTAGCTGGAAAAGTCCGCTCTGGTAAGCTAAAATCTGATGAAATGCAAGGCGGTACCTTCACTGTAAACAATACAGGTTCATTTGGCTCTGTTCAGTCGATGGGGATCATTAACTATCCACAAGCAGCAATTCTTCAGGTAGAATCTATTGTAAAACGACCAGTAATTATGGAGGGCGGCATGATTGCAGCTAGAGATATGGTGAATCTATGCTTATCTCTTGATCATCGTGTATTAGATGGCCTAGTTTGTGGTCGTTTCTTGGCTCGTGTAAAAGAAATATTAGAAAACATTTCGAAAGAAAATACTTCAGTATACTAAAATACACCTAGAGCTAGCAATAGGTGTCCAAAAATTAGATATAAATTGAGGGATGGTCTCGAGTGAGTGTTGACCGACCGATTTTTCGGGGTGACCGACCGATTATTCAGGGTGACCGACCGATTATCGGCTCGAACCAACCGATTATGTGTAAAAACCGACCGATTCCAATAAAAAAGTCCGCCAAGGTGGGCTTTTTTATCTGTTTAGGTGACACTTTCTTACCTGTAGGTGCGTGTCCGCTCTTTAGGTGTGGGGAGTCTCTTTTAAAGAGGCTCCCCTTATTATCTATTTAGGAAATTCCAAGACCCTTTCGTTTACTTTTTCTTACTATTTCTATAGCATTTAAATAGAAAGTAGAGAATGTATTGCAAACGAAGGAGCGAATATATATATGAAATTAAGTGTCTTAGATCAAGCACCGATCACTAAAGGAAATAATGCAATAGATGCATTGAAAAAAGCAGAAGAACTAGCAATTTTAGCTGATGAGCTCGGCTATCACCGAATGTGGATGGCGGAGCATCACGGAACAAGTGCTTTTGCAAGCTCAGCTCCAGAAATTATTGCTGCTCAACTTGCTGCGAAAACGACTAATCTTCGAATTGGAACGGGTGGAGTAATGATGATGCATTACTCAGCGCTGAAGCTGGCGGAGGTATTTAAAACATTAAGTGCTTTTTCTCCAGGAAGAATTGACTTTGGAGTAGGACGTGCCCCGGGCGGGGACAACTATGCGATGTACGCTCTTTCAGAAGGACGTCCGCCTATGGTGAATAATTTATACGAAAAGTTAGGGACAGCACTGGAGCTTTTAAATGATGAGATACCTGAGGACAGTGTCTATAATAGAACTATTGCATCACCATCGAACGTCGTACTTCCTGAAGCATGGCTACTTGGATCTACTGGGAACAGTGCGATTAAGGCTGGACAAATGGGACTAGGTTATTCATTTGCTCAATTCTTCCAGGGTGGGATGACTCCAACAATTTTAGATGCTTATCGTTCGAATTTTAAACCTTCAGCCTTTATGGAAAAGCCAGAAATCAATGTAACCTATTTAGTAACTGTTGCAGAAACTAAGGAAGAGGCGGAATTTGAGGCGCTACCTCAAGATATTTCTAGACTTTCACTTATGAAAGGACAGATTAGCCAGCTTATGACACCGGAAGAGGCACAAAATTATCCTTTAACCGAAATGGATCGGATGATGATTCAAGAAAACCGCAAAATCCACTTAGTAGGATCTGCAAAAGAAGTAGCTAACACTCTTCAAGAGGAGCAGGCACATTATGGCTTTGATGAAGTGATGATTTGTAGTATTCCACACTCTCAACAAAAGCGACTAGATGTTTACCGATTGCTAGCAAAAGAATTAATGTAGTGTATTTATTCGAGGCTCTGCTATATGCAGGGCCTTTTTTAATTTACTCCCTTTTGAATTGCTATATTAAAATGCGCCAATCAATTAAAAGAAAAGAAATAGCTTTCCAGTATATAAGTTCCAGGTTGAATGAATAGCCGTGGAGGGTATGACAGACTTAGTTTTTATAGTAATACAAGCTAATAAAATCCCTGCAATAAGTGAAAGGAATAGGTAGGCAGGATGGAAAAGAGAAAAAAGTATTGAAGTTAAAACTACAGCCCATACAGGCTTCACCACTTTCAATAGAGCAAATAGTAGTACCCCTCTAAAAAGAAGCTCCTCCCAAATTGGAGCTAAGATGACAGCATCTATTAAGGAAAGTTGGTTGGGACCCTCAAGCCAACCATTTTTATAATTAACGATAAGACTTCGGTCCATTAGAATTTCATAATGAACGCTTAACTTTAATATTAGGTAGGGGATCATAATTCCTACTAACATATATAGATATGTCCAAGAACTTTTAAATGGCTTGAAGTTTATTAAAGGTACAATTAAATTTCTAACCGAACTAAAACTAATGGATAATAAAATGAAAATAGTAAACCAAATAAATGTACCAAATCCGTTAAAAAGTTGATTATTAAAATAACTCACTCCATATCCTGTTAGCATAAGTAAAATGCATACACAAAATTATTTAATGTATTACTATTTTTGTTAGTTGCAATCATCTTGATCTCCCTCTCTGTAATATAGAACCTACTATAAATTTAACATAAATATCCATTTTAAAAAACATTAATAATAATATTGCTGGCAATAATGGCGACTTTTTATTAAGCAATTACTTTCTTAAGGATAACTATTATGTAAAGGGTTTTCATGCCTAGGTATAAATTGGCGGTTGTATTAAGAACGTGTGTTCTGTATAATAGTCAAAAAAGAAAGGTGATGGAGATGACTAATTTCGAGGAGTTTGATTTATCTAAAATACGTGATAGAGGCTCAAAAAAATGGGTGGCCATGATGTTGCCAGAACATGTAACAATGCTGAGAGACTATCATGAGGAGATAAAAAAAGTTCCACGCCCAGATCTAAACGAATTCGACTACGAGGCAATTCAGGAACAAATAGAAATTGCTATGAAAAGAAATGTAGATATAAAAGTTAAACGTTGGAAGGATGGAGAATTTTTATATCATCGTGGAACGATTCAATGGATTGATTTAAATAGGCGTGTTCTTGAGTTAGACGATCCCTATCGTTTTTATGAAATAAAGATTGATGAAATAGTTGATGTCACTATTCTAGAGTAATTGTAGATAAAAGATGCTGATGTAGGTAATCAATAAAACAAAAACGTAAAAAACAGCAACTTTTTTACGTTTTTGTTTTGATTTGAAAGTGAAAGTATGAAGAAAGTTCCTGCTCATACATATGCTTATTTTACCCAAAATAATATTTGGAAATTTGGGATATAAACTCTTCTTCGAGCACCCCCTTCTTTTTAACAATTATAAATGTAGAAACTGTAGGCAGTTCAAACAAATCAAAATGTGGTTGCATCATCTTTCCCTCGATTAATTCTCGTCTCACAATAGAGTGAGGAAGAAAGGATATACCGAGTCCTTCTTGTATAAAGCGTTTAGTTATGTGTGCCTGCGTAACCTTCATCGTTCTTAATCCAACTACATGCTTATTCAGCTTTAATAACAGTTCATCCCAAAACACAGGATGATGGTGTGTAAAAAGATAATTTTTTTGAAGAATATCCTTAATATCTATTGGGGGTCCATTTTCTTCATCAAAACCATCGTATGGCATTAAAAATAGAATAGGATCCTCATAAATAGAAATAGATTCTATATTTTTTTTCTGAGAATCAATTGCTGATATTCCTATATTTACTTCACCTGTATCTACTAAATCCTCAATTAGATTGGATTCCTCTACCCGAATATTTATCTCTAAGTCTGGATGACGCTTTAAGAAAGTCTTTAAAAAGTAAGGGAGGATTGTCTCTGCCATAAGCGGAGAAATGGCAATAGTCCATTTTCGTCGATACCCTTGTGCGAATGCACGTACATTGTTGACGCTATGATCTGTTTGTTGGACAAGCCGCATAGCTTCTGGAAGAAAAAATTTACCAGCGTCTGAAAGAGAAACACGATTGTTTACTCGATCGAAAAGAGGGGTACCTAAATATTCTTCAAGCAATTTAATATGGACAGTTACACTAGGCTGAGAAACCATTAATTTTTCAGAGGCTTTTCGAAAGTTTAATGTTTCTGCTGCTACACAAAATGTTTTTAACCAATGGTATTCCATATATACACCCACTCAATTAATTTTTTTAATTAATATAATTATATATATTTAATTTTTATTATCAATGTTTTGAAATATAATAAAGAAAAAGGAGGCGTTTCGTATGTTTCAAAAGGGACTAAAGGATGTAGTTGCCGTTCATACAAAAATTGCATCAGTTGACGGGGAGAAGGGTGAGCTTAGATACCGAGGTGTGAAGGTAGATGAGCTTATAAATGAAGGGACATTTGAAGATATCGCAAGCTTTTTATGGTCAGGGGAAAGAGCAAATACAAGTTTGGCATCATTAAAAGAATATAGAGTGTTACCAAATCATATAATCGCCATTATTGATGCTCTTCCAAGCGATGTTTCTTTAATGGATGCCATGAGAACAGCAATATCTGCCTTTGCACATACAGAATTTAAGGAAAAAACGCTAGAGGAGCAGGCAGTAATTTTAACGGCTGCATTGCCAGTTATTATTGCAAGGCATTACCGAAATCAAAAAGGATTACCGATAGTTGAACCTAAACAAGAGCTTAACCATACAGCAAACTATTTATGGATGTTAAATGGGGCAGTGCCAACAGATGTGCAAGTTGAAGCACTTGAAACTTATTTAAAGCTGACGATGGAGCATGGTTTGAATGCATCGACATTTGCTGCTCGAGTAACTATTTCAACCGAGTCAGACTTAACTGCAGCAGTAACATCAGCATTAGGAACAATGAAGGGACCATTGCATGGTGGTGCGCCTTCTGGAGTAATTTCACTACTCAATGAGTTTAAAAATCCTACAATGATTAGAGATATTGTAAGAGACAAGATTACGAGCGGTGAAAAAATTATGGGCTTTGGTCACCGCATCTATAAAACTGAAGACCCTCGATCTATTTTACTGAGAGATAAATGCCTTAATCTACAAGGGAAAGATCCTTGGCTAGACATAGCGACTATAGCTGAAAAGGAGATTATTGAGTTACTAGCAGAACATAAGCCGGGGCGCAAATTATACACAAATGTAGAATACTATGCTGCAGCGATTATGCGTTCTATTGACATGCCAGCGGAACTATTTACACCAACATTTAGTGCAGCAAGAATGGTTGGATGGACAGCACACGCAATTGAGCAAATTAGAGACAATACTATTTTCCGCCCACAATCAATTTATGTAGGGGAACTAAAATAAGTAAGAAACGTGGAGGTTCTTGACAGCTGTCAGGAACCTTTTTTATTTTGCATAAGAATAAATTAGTAAGTTCTTACAGTAAATAGTATAAAATGCATATTAATTTTGACTATTCTGATATAAAATGATAGGAGACATTTTATAAGAGGGAGGTTATAAATTTGTGAACCTCTTATTTTATTTATAAGTAACTATCTATTTGCTTTATATTCACAAGGGGGATGCAGATGATTAAAAAAATAGCAATAGTAACAGGAGCAAGTAATCATAGAGACATTGGGACTGCTATCTGTCGAAAATTAGCCTCTAAAGGAATGGATATATTCTTTACCTATTGGAAAGCGGAAAGTGAATGGATCCAACAATTTAAACAAGAAATAAACAACTTAGGTGTCCGTTGTGTAGGTATGGATATTGATTTATCTGCAACCGAGGCTTACGCACTTGTCCTTGATGCAGTAGAGAAACAACTAGGTACACCTTCTATCCTAGTTAACAATGCGGCTCATTCCACAAACGATGGATACTTGAATTTGGATAGCAAGACGATAGATGATCATTATGCAGTTAACATGAGAACAGTATTTCTGTTAAGTGTAGAATTTGCCAAGCGCTTCGAAAACAGTGAATTAAGAAGCGGAAGAATTATAAATATGACATCAGGTCAAGAGCTAGGCCCGATGCCCGGCGAGCTTGCCTACGCAGCAACCAAAGCTGCTATAACAGCTTTTACAAAATCATTATCGACTGAAGTTGCACCATTAGGAATAACAGTAAATGCTGTTAATCCAGGACCGACTGATTCTACCTGGATGACGGATGAAATAAGAGAACATCTATTACCGAAATTTCCAATGGGGCGAATCGGTCAACCAAAAGATGTTGCAGAGAGTGTAGCCTTCCTGGCAAGTGATGAAGCGGCTTGGATTACTGGCCAAATTATTCATTCTGAGGGTGGATTTGTACGTGGCTAGTCGTCAAGAAGAATCCAATGTATAGCGTTTAATGGATGGCCCGATAAAATTGTGTTAAAGATCTATTTCATTTTCATCAACTTTACTGGGGGAAATTAATGATTAACTATTGGAGAATGTTTATATTTGTAGTTATCTCTCTTCTTTTGTTTGGATGTAACGAAGATTTGGAAAAACCAGAAATATTGCTGGATGAAAATCCTGTGATTTTAGAGCACAACGGTCAGCAATTTGAATTATACAAATTTTATGATGAATACGAGAACTTTATCGAGAAGGCAGAAAAAGAACCAGATAATATAAAAGTATTATTTCAGCAAGAAGTCATGAAAGCCTTCGGTGAAAGCACAAACCATACAGTTTCTTTATATGAAGAAATATCAGAACCCACAAAGATAGATGAAGTTAGGGAATATCTTACGCAATTGAGAGAACAAGAAGATGATATAGACAGATGGATTAAAGAAGCTCTAGAGGATTCGGGAGACAAGCTCCCAGGAGAAGACAAGAAAGTTTATATATTTCCTTCCTTTAGTGAGGAAGTTTCTTTAAAAGAATTAGAATATGTGAGTGGATTAGCGATAGATAAAGAAGGTTTTATTTTAATGATAAATCCTCTTTTTACAGAGCGCTCTCTAAAGTATACCGTGGCACATGAATATCATCATACGGTTGCAATGGAAAGTGGCCGTGCTAAGACCTTGCTAGAGCGAAGTGTGTTGGAGGGAAAGGCAGATACGTTTGCAAAAATCATTTATCCAGAAATGGAACCAGCTTGGCTACAGCCTCTTTCCGGTTATTATAAGGAGCATGGGTGGGAGGTTTTCATGGAAAACTTGAACTCCGAGGAATCAGAAATATGGAATTTCCTTTTCATTGGTAATCATTTTAAAGGGATAGCTAAATGGACTAATTACAAGATTGGTTATGAGATTATGCAAAACTTTTTGAAAGAAAACCGTGACGTTTCAATAGGGGAATGGACCAAAATGTCAGCACAAGACATACTAGCTAAGAGTCAATATACGGACTAAAGAGAGCGTAGGAGATTACCATGAATTTACTTTCTCAACTTACAAATCCGAGAACTTTTTAAAAACGTGAATTTGAATTTCTTATGGAAGGAGAACGAAAATGAGATATGCACAATCATTAGTGTTAGACGGTGTGTCCTTTCAGTTAAAAGAACATCATGATTTTAAATGGCTGAACGATTTTGGAGAGGTTTTTTGTGTCTTTGATCGGCAAGATTCAGGTAATATCTCATTTGGTGTACAGAAGGGGAATGTGAAAAGGTTTATAAAATATGCTGGTGCTCAAACTATAAACTATGCGGGAGATCCTAAAGAAGCCATTAAAAAACTCAAAAATGCAAAGGATGTGTATAAAGAGTTAGAACATCCTTACCTAGTTAAACTAGTGGATCATTTAGAGCTCCGGGAAGGGTTTGTACTAGTATTCGAATGGTTTGATGGATTAAATATACAAAAAAATGTTGAACTAAATTCTGCTTGTCAGAGATTTAAAAAACTTCCACTTGAATTACGCTTACAATCTCTTTCAACTATTTTTGAATTTCACGTTCATGTAGAAAAAAATAATTATGTAGCGATAGACTTTTACGATGGAAGCATCTTATATGACTTTAAACAAAATATAACTAAAATATGTGACGTGGATCTATACCAAGTAAAACCGTTTTATAACCAAGTAGGAAGGCTTTGGGGCTCTTCCAGGTTTATGTCACCAGAAGAGTTTACCATTGCATCCGAAATTGATGGTCAATCCAATGTTTTCAATATGGGAGCCATGGCATTCGCTTTAGTTGGTGGAGCTCTTGACCGTTCCTATGATACGTGGGAAGCAGGGAGAGAATTATATCAGGTCGCTAAGAAAGCAGTGGAAAAGAATAGAAATAATCGTTATGCATCAGTAATAGATTTCTATACGGAATGGAAGTTTTACGTAGAGGAATATGGTACTGATCCTCCCCAAAAAGTGTAATAGCTGTAACCTGGATTTAAAAGTATAGAGCGTGCCTCTTGCATAGTTACTGCAAGAGGCATTTTTGTTTACACTTTTTCCGTATGATAGAAATGAATCAGTTTCTAGAAAATTATATTTTTGTATCTAAAAGGAATAAGAACTAGCTAGATAGAATAATAAAAGTAGCTTATGCTCATCCAATTAACTTTCTAGGTTAGTTAATGCATAACTTCTAAAAAAGAATATTTGATTAGCAAACTATTTAATGAAATTAATGAGATTATAAACAAAAAAGAGTCTTTGTAACTGAAGCAAACACCGTGTTTGAAAAAGAGAGAAATCGGGGAAATAGAAAGATGAGACCTTTTGAAACATAAGAAAAAATCAAAGATAATTATCACAACTATTTTATATCTTACCTATACCTGGGAGAAAAGGACAGAGCGCCATGGAGAATGCAGTATTATTATTAAAAAATGTTAATGTAGTAGATGTAATTACTGGGAAAATTACTTATTCACATCTTCTTATCCAAAATGGCTATATTACTAGAATTTTTTCTGCCCACAAGCAGATTGGTAATATTCATAAAAAAGCGGTTATTTATGATTTGAAAAGAAAGTATGTAATACCAGGTTTAATTGATATGCACGTACATATGAAAAAGGATTATGCTCCTATTTTTACTGCAGCGGGCGTTACAACCGTTCGTAATACGGGCGGAAATGTTGGTGAATTAGAAAACCTAATACATGCGAATGACGGTGCACCAACACCAAGAGTTATTTCCTCAGATAGAATTATCGATGGACCACCTGGGTTGTGGGGTGAAAATAGTCCATGGAACATAAATGTAAATGATGCACAGAGTGCTAGAGCAGAGGTTAGAAGGCAGGTTGAAGCTGGTGCTGATTTCATTAAGGTGTATGGGTGGTTATCGAAAGAAATAATGGAAGTAGTCGTCGATGAAGCAAAAAAACATCAGAGAGAAGTCAGTTGTGATTTAATACATTCCGTAGATGTAACTGCAACGGATGCTGCTAAAATGGGTATTAAATGGAACGAGCATGCTTCAGGTATTTTAAAAGATCTTTTCCCAGAATGGACCATGCAAGCAAATGAAGACGTATGGAAGGATATTGACTGGGAGAATCCTGATGAGAAAAAGATTAGAGATGTTTGTAAAGTATTGGTGGAATATAATGTTGTGCTTTGTCCGACAATGGTTTTGTATGACCAAGCCAATTTAATGCGGAATTACTGGTATTCTGAAGAAAAGATAATGGACAAAATTAAAGAGAATTCGGTGTTAATGCAGCATTGGAGACGCTTTATTGAAAATACAAGTTCATTGAGTATATTAGGAATGCAACATACCTTTAACAAAGCTATTACCAAAGCTTATTTTGACTTAGGGGGCCTAGTGGTAGCTGGTACTGATACTCCTGCTGGTATTTTCACATTTCCTGGTATGGCGCTTCACAGAGAGCTAGAGCTATTCGTTAAAAATGGTCTATCTGAAATAGATGCGATAAGGACAGCTACAATAAATGCAGCAGATGCTCTTAATAGACAAGATATAGGAGTCATTCAAGAAGGAACAATTGCGGATATGGTAGTACTAGAAAAAAATCCTTTAAAAGACATACGTTGCACAAAAGAAATTCATAGTATTATTAAGGGAGGGACTGTATATACGCAAGATGAATTACTTGAAAAAGTTCCTGTGGAGGAGAATATTAAAAAATCTGTAGAGGAATTTATGAATAGTTTTCTAGATACCAATTACAAATCAGGCTAATCAAAAATAATAAGATAGAATCTTTGACAGGAGCGGCAATTACTAAAGCCTCTCCTGTTTTTATATGCATTAAAATCTCGTAAACTCGCATCATAATTGAAATCTATAATTTTTTGTGTACTAATCTCTTAAATTCACACATATATTCATATCTAAGTGATTTATTGGTATGTAATTATTTTAACTAATGAGTTTGGGGGAATCTAATGAATATCACAGCATACTACCAAAAATCAGTTCAAGAAGTGATGAAAGAGTTTGACGTTACTCAACAAGGGTTATCAGATTATGAAGTACGACAAAGACATAAAGAGAATGGCTTCAATGAATTAGAGGAAGGTAAAAGGAAAAATGCCATACAAGTATTTTTAGAGCAGTTTAATGATTTTCTAGTCATCATTTTAATAGTTGCTGCTGCTATTTCTGCTTTTTTAGGAGAATTAGAAAGTTCAATAGTTATTGTAATAGTAATTGTATTAAATGCAGTTTTAGGGACGGTACAACATATTAAAGCGGAAAAATCATTAGATAGCTTAAAAGAAATGGCCGCTCCTATAGCTAAGGTGCTGAGGAATGGAGAAGTTATAAAAATTCCATCCCGAGAGGTAGTGGTGGGAGACGTTCTCTATTTAGAAGTGGGAGATTATATTTGTGCAGATGGAAGAATGATGGAAAGCTATAGATTACAAGTAAATGAGAGTTCATTGACAGGTGAATCCGAAGCAATAGACAAAATTGAAGCTTTAATTGATAAAGAGGAGCTAGCAATTGGTGATAAGCGTAATATGGTCTTTTCAGGAAGTTTTGTTACGAATGGTAGAGGACGAGCTATAGTAACGTCCATTGGTATGGCGACTGAAATAGGCAAAATAGCTAATCTGTTACAAAATGCAAAAGAAAAGAAAACCCCCTTACAAATGAATTTGGATCACTTTGGAAAGAGATTGGCTATTGGCATTATCATTATATGCCTAATTATTTTGGGACTAGACATTCTTAGAGGCCGAGAGCTAGTAGATTCTTTCATGTTTGCGGTATCCTTAGCGGTAGCTGCTATTCCGGAAGCACTAAGTTCAATCGTCACCATAGTACTTGCATTTGGTACACAGAAAATGGCAAAAGAAAATGCTATTATTCGAAAATTACGAGCAGCTGAAAGTTTAGGGAGTATCTCTGTCATTTGCACTGACAAAACTGGAACGCTTACACAAAATAAAATGACAGTCCAGCATATGTACGTAAATGAGCAAACTCTAAAAGCTGACAGAGCTAATATCAACAACGCACTCCATAAAAATTTAATGAGCATGGCGTTGCTTTGTAATGATTCGATAAGTACTGAAGAAAAAGAAATTGGAGATCCAACAGAAATTGCCCTTTTGAATTGGAGTAAACTGTATAATTTTGATGAAGGGAACGTACGCCAACAATATTTCCGTGTAGGAGAAATGCCATTTGATTCTAATCGCAAGCTAATGAGTACGATTCATCGAATAAATAATCGATATATGATGATTACAAAAGGAGCAGTGGATGAGCTATTATCCCGAATAGTAAGAATGGAAACATCTACAGGCATTTCACCTATTAACATTGGGCAAATCGAAAGGATAAAACAAGCAAACCACCATTTTTCAAGCCAAGGTCTAAGAATCCTTGCGTTTGCTTATAAAGAAGTAGATTCCCCGATAGTAAACATGGAAATGGAGCAGGATCTCACGTTCATTGGATTAGTAGCTATGGTGGATCCCTTAAGACCAGAAACTAAACAAGCGGTAGAAGATTGTATTGCTGCAGGTATTAAGCCTGTTATGATTACTGGAGATCATAAGACTACCGCCACTGCTATAGCGAAAGAAATAGGGATAGTAGAAGGTCCTGATGAAGTGATGGAAGGGAAGGAAATAGAAAAATTATCGGATATAGAATTACAAGACATAGTCGAGAATGTCTCTGTATATGCACGAGTATCGCCTGAGCATAAAATTCGTATAGTAGAAGCTTGGCAAGAAAAAGGTCACGTTGTAGCGATGACTGGTGACGGTGTAAATGATGGTCCAGCATTGAAGCAAGCGGACATAGGGGTTGCAATGGGCATTACAGGTACAGAAGTTGCAAAGGATGCCTCTGCTATGATCTTGACTGATGATAATTTTTCAACCATAGTCAAAGCAGTTTCCAATGGGCGAAGTATTTACACGAACATTACCAATTCCATTATGTTTTTGCTATCTGGTAACACTGGGGCTATCCTAGTTGTACTTTATGCAACCATTCTTGCTTTACCTGCTCCCTTTTTACCGGTTCATCTATTATTTATAAACTTGCTGACGGATAGTTTACCTGCCATTGCAATTGGTTTAGAGCCACACAATAAAAAAGTAATGAAAGAAAAGCCAAGGGACATTAAGGAACCGCTTCTTAATAAGAAGTTTGCTATACAGGTTGGATTGGAAGGCTTCCTCATCGCAGCAGTAACAATTATCGCCTTTCAAATAGGTTTGGCGACTGGCGATACAATGGTCGCGACTACTATGGCGTTTGCAACCTTATGCTTGTCACGATTATTTCATGGCTTCAATTGCCGATCAAAAGAGTCCATATTTAAAATTGGATTGTTTTCGAATATAACTGTTTGGATAGCTTTTCTAATTGGTGTCATTCTTTTGAACCTAGTTTTGATATTCGAGCTGTTTGATGTTGCCGCAATTAGTCGCTCTCAACTAGCGATGATCTATGGATTGGCTTTCGTACCATTTATAGTTATTCAAATAGATAGATTTTTCCTTGCTAAAAAATAAATATTGATTTATGAGTGGAACATTTTGTATAATTCTAATAATATAAAAAGGCGTTGAAGAGGAAAAGTAGAGTGATGATGTTATATAGAGAGCTTCTGGTGGTGGAAATGAGGCAAGCTAGTCATTCGAACATGATCTCGGAGCTTCGTACTGAACGTTAAACAACTAGTAGGATACGACAAGAGTTGGCACTTGTTACCCATGTCAAAGTATAAAGGCTTTTTGCTATGTACTTATGGAGTCAAATGGTGTGAACCATTTGAGTATTAAGGTGGTACCACGAGATAACCTCGTCCTTATCGAAATTTCGATATGGATGAGGTTTTTTATTTTGGCTGAAGATATTTAAAACTTATTGGCTAAAAAACTTAATGAAGAAAAGGGGAGAATTAAAATGAACATTTTTATCGGAGGGGCATGGCCATATGCTAATGGATCCTTACATTTGGGTCACATTGCTGCCTTATTACCTGGCGACATTTTGGCGAGATATTATAGACAAAAGGGAGAGGAAGTATTGTATGTCTCTGGTAGCGACTGTAACGGTACTCCCATATCCATACGTGCTAATTCTGAAGGCGTTACAACGAAAGAAATAGCGGATAGATATCATAACGAGTTTAAAGAAACCTTTAATCGTCTGGGCTTTAGTTATGATATGTATACACGAACTGATAGTGATCATCATCATAAAGTGGTTAGGCAAATCTTTTTAGAGCTATGGAAGAATGGTTATATTTACGAAAAGGAAATTGAGCAAATCTATTGTGAGTCAGATAATCAGTTTTTACCTGACAGGTATGTGGAGGGGAGTTGCCCAAATTGCGGAAGCCGCGCAAGAGGGGACCAGTGTGATGCCTGCTCATTGATTTTAGACCCTATGGACTTAACGAATAGAAGCTGCAAGCTATGTGGAAATGAGCCGACAGTTAAAGCTACAAAGCATTTATATTTTCAACTAAGCAGCTTTCAGGAGCAGCTAGAGAATTATCTTACGTCTGCAAAAGCAAATCATGCGTGGCGAGAAAATGCAGTTCACCTGACCGAGCGATATTTAAATGAAGGCCTTCGAGATCGAGCGGCTTCAAGGGATCTGCCAAATGGGGTAAGTATACCTATCGAAGGATACGAGGAAAAGAAAGTGTATGTATGGATAGAGGCTGTTTCCGGTTATTACTCAGCGAGTAAGGAATGGGCGACTCTTAACCAAACGGATGAAAAAGAATTTTGGAATGAACAAACCATTTCCTATTATGTACATGGTAAAGATAACATCCCATTCCATACTGTTATATGGCCAGCGATACTTAAAGGTATTCGTCAAGAAACACTTCCAACTCATATCATTTCCAACGAGTATTTAACGTTGGAAAAGAGAAAATTTTCGACTAGTCAAAAATGGGCAGTATGGGCTCCTTATTTTGTAGAGAAATATCATCCTGACTCCTTAAGATACTTTCTAACAAGCAATGCCCCCGAAAATAGAGACTCTGATTTTTCGTGGAGAGAATTTATTCACAGCCATAATGGGGAGCTACTCGGAGCATATGGAAACTTTATCAATCGCACATTAAAATTCATTGAAAAGTCCTTTGAAGGAACAATTCCTGATCGAGCAATAAATACAGAAATAGAAGAATCCACTTTAAACTTATACAGTGTGGTTGGTCAATTAATCGAAGGGGGTCATTTTAAATTAGCAATAGATTCTATCTTTTCATATATTCGTGAAGCGAATAGATTTTTTGACGTGCAAAAGCCGTGGATACAAGTAAAGGAAGATAGGGAAAGCTGCCTGGATACACTGGCAAGTTGCGTTTATATCATTGGAAATGTTGCTCAACTATTATCACCGTTCCTTCCTTTCTCAAGTGAGGAAGTACGAAAAATATTAAAATTAGAAGAATTTCATTGGAAGCCAATAAAAGTAAAAGTAGATAACATAAGCAATATACAACCACTATTTGCAAGAATAGATCCTAGTACAATTCAAGAGGAAATTGATTATCTGGAAAAACAGTTAAAAAATGTATATGATAAAGGGTTGGGTTAATTTATGTGCAAAGAAATCTTAAATCAGAGAGTAGAATTGATTTCCGCGCCAGCCGGACGCTTTCCTCGGGGTGAGCGATAAGCCATCACCCATCGCTTACGCGCGTGGTTGTGATGTCTTATCTGTCTCACTCATCCCGTAGGAGTCGCCGTCTGGCGCTCCAATCAATAAATGGAGAACGGCTTTAATTTATTTAGTTCTATTTATAAATCACTCGTATAAACAAAGCCGTAAAAATGATTCAACACACTTCAAAAACTATTTATGAATAGTCATTTAAATTGTACAGTCGGAATAAAAGAAATGTTGAGTTAAAATCAACCAATAACTTTAACAAAGCTTTTAAAAAAATAAAAAAGACGTCGATTAACACTCGACGTCTTTAGGCATAATTACAGAAATAGCAGGCTTATGAGAGAATATTTCTTTTGTAAGGTCCATTACGGACTCCAAAGTAACTTCATCAATTGAATCGCTTACTTCATCTAATGAGCGATGCTTGCCATATAATAATTCATTTTTACCGTTTCTGTTCATTCTAGAGTTTGAGCTTTCCAGTCCTAACAAAAGGTTTCCTTTAAGCTGTTCTTTAGCGTTTGAAACTTCTGTCTCCGTAAAGCCGTGCTCCAAGACAGTTTGAATCGTTTCATTAATAGAGCTCTTTAATTCTTCTAATTGATTGCAAGAGGTTCCGCCATAAATGGCAACAACTCCCGTATCTTCATATGACGAATGATATGAGTAAATAGAATAGGCTAGCCCTTTTTCTTCTCGAATTTCTTGGAAAAGTCTTGAGGACATGCTTCCACCAAGTATATTATTCAACACTACAAGACTGTATATATTGTCCGCCTTCACACTAAGCCCAGGATAAGCTAAACATAAGTGGGCTTGCTCTGTATCTTTATGGCTTTCCGTATACACAGGTTTAATAACAGGTGTGCTAAATTGTGCCACCTCTAAGATTGGTTGCTTAAAATCACCAAACAATGACTCTATATAGCCTAATAGATCCTCAGAAATGTTTCCTGCTACTGAAATTACAATATTTTTCGGTGTGTAGTGTTTTTCCATATAAGATATGATGGATTCCCTTGTAAATGTATTTAATGTATCTTCGGTTCCTAATATAGGAGCACCTAAAGGATCATTTGGGAACATAGCCTGCCATAGATACTCATGTACGATATCATCAGGGGTATCTTCTACCATTTTGATTTCCTCTAATACTACTTGTCGTTCTTTATCTAATTCGATTGGATCGAATGTGGAGTTAAAAAACATATCTGAAAGTATTTCAACAGCATATTTTGCATGGTGATCGAGAACCTTTGCATAGTAGCAAGTATTTTCTTTTGAAGTAAAGGCGTTAATATTTCCACCAATTCGATCGAACTCTTCAGCGATTTGTCTTGCTGTTCTAGTATTAGTGCCTTTAAATAACATATGCTCAATAAAATGAGTTAACCCATTTTCCTCTGGCAATTCATACCTTGAACCAGCCTGAACCCATATGCCTACTGCAACAGATCGCACATGTGGAATATGCTCATGCACTATACGCAACCCATTCTTACACGTTTTCTTCTTTATCAATATAGCACCTCTATCTAATCTATTCATTTATTTTTTATTTGTAGCCCAAGCAGCCTTGCCCCTCGGGGTCAAATGGTTAAAAGCTCCGGTGGCTGAGGAACTGCCTCCTCGCTTTTTTCCATTTGCCTGTCGGGGCAGAGACAGGCGGTTGCGCTTTTCTTTAGTTATTTAAAAAAGTTGCCGTAGATTGGATCTACGGACAACCTTTTGTTTACGTATATTTTAATTATTAGTTATCTTGTTGTTCTGCGCGTTCTTTTTCTTCTTTAATTACTACTTTACGAGATAAGTTAACGCGGCCTTGGTTGTCGATTTCAATAACTTTTACTAAAAGCTCGTCGCCAAGTTTCAGAACGTCTTCTACGTTTTTCGTACGTTCTTCTTGAATTTCAGAGATATGAAGCAAGCCATCTTTACCGTTGAAGATTTCAACAAATGCACCGAATTTTTCAATACGTTTCACTTTTCCTAAGTAGTATTCTCCTACTTTAGCTACACGCACGATGTCTTCAATAATTTGTTTTGCACGAGCAATCATTTCTTCATCTGCTGAAGCGATATAAATTGTACCATCTTGCTCTGTATCAATTTTTACGCCAGTTTCATCAATGATTTTGTTAATTTGTTTACCACCCGGTCCGATAACATCACGGATTTTATCTGGATTAATTTTAATAACTGTAATTTTTGGTGCATATTTAGATAAGCTTTGGCGTGGCTCACCAATAGTAGCAAGCATACTTTCTAAAATTTGCATACGTCCAATTTTAGCTTGCTCAAGAGCTTCCTCTAAAATCGTTTTAGATAATCCGTCTATTTTGATATCCATTTGAAGTGCTGTAATCCCTTTAGAAGTACCTGCTACTTTAAAGTCCATATCCCCAAGGTGATCTTCCATTCCTTGAATATCAGTTAGGATTGTGTAATGCTCTCCTTTTTTAACAAGTCCCATTGCTATACCAGCAACTGGAGCTTTAAGTGGAACACCTGCATCCATCATAGCAAGGGTAGAAGCACAAATACTCGCTTGTGAAGTAGAACCATTTGATTCTAACACCTCAGCAACTAAGCGAAGTGTATACGGGAAATCATTTTCGTCTGGAATAACTGCTTCTAATGCACGTTCACCTAAGGCACCATGACCAATTTCACGACGGCCAGGAGCACGGATTGGACCAGTTTCACCCACACTGAATTGTGGGAAATTATAATGGTGCATAAAGCGTTTAGATTCCTCTAAGCCAATACCATCAATAATTTGCACATCACCAAGCGGTCCTAATGTACAAATACTCAAAGCTTGAGTTTGTCCACGTGTGAATAGACCAGAACCATGCGTACGAGGTAAAACGCCTACTTCAGAAGATAATGGACGAATTTCAGCTACACCACGACCATCTGGACGTACTTTTTCTTCTGTGATCAAGCGACGCACTTCTTCTTTAACCATAGCATCCAGAATTTCACGCACTTGTTTCAACGTTTCATCTGTTGCTTCTTTTTCTTTATATTGCTCTAACACTTCATTTTTCACTTCGGATATTGCATCTTCACGAGCATGCTTTTCTTGTACTTGGATAGCTTGTACTAGCTTAGCTTCGCATAGTTCTTTAATTTCACCAAAAAGTTCTTTATCTAGTTCAAATAAAGGTATGTCTTTTTTCTCTTTACCGATTTCTGCAACAATTTTTTCTTGGAATTCAATCAATTTTACGATTTCACTATGTCCAAACATAATTGCTTCTAAAACGACTTCCTCAGAAACTTCTTTAGCTCCTGCTTCTACCATGTTAATCGCATCTTTTGTTCCAGCTACAGTTAAATCTAAAATACTCTTTTCCATTTGGTCTACCGTTGGGTTAATGATGAACTCATCCCCAATTAGGCCTACCTGAACACCTGCAATCGGTCCATCAAACGGAATGTCGGATACACTTAGTGCTAAAGAAGAACCTAGCATTGCAGCCATCTCTGAAGAACAGTTTTGGTCTACTGACATAACAATAGAGATTACCTGAACTTCATTACGGAAGCCATCCGGGAATAATGGGCGAATTGGACGGTCGATTAAACGGCTTGTTAAAATCGCTCTTTCAGAAGGACGACCTTCACGCTTAATAAACCCACCAGGAATTTTACCAACGGCATATAATTTCTCTTCATAGTTCACTGTTAATGGAAAGAAATCTAAATTCTTTGGTTGTTTAGATGCAGTCGCTACGGATAATACGCTAGTATCACCATATCTTACTAGAACTGCCCCATTCGCTTGTTTTGCAAGTTGTCCAATTTCTACTTGCAATGGACGGCCTGCCCATTCGTGTGTAAATACTTTCTTTTCACTCATTAATCTGGACTCCTCTCAACTTCAAAAAACTTCTTTTTAATTAGCTATAATAAATTTTTCGACAATCCTAAGAAAGATTCCTTCTCATTAGAAGTGCACACTTTCATAAATCATCTACTATTTCTATACAACTTGAAATATAACGCAGTCTAATGTTTAGCGCGCTATAGTGGTTATATGTATCATAAGTAGTGTATCAAAAATATCGGAACTATGCGAAATATTTTACTAAAAAAACAGAAATTACTTGCTAATACTAATATATAATATTTTCCCTAATATATTAAAATTTATACCAATAGAAAAAGCGGGATAAATCCCGCTTTCCTAGGTGTATCTTATCGACGTAAACCAAGTTTTGCGATTAGTTCACGGTAACGTTGTACTTCGTTTTCACGTAAGTATTTTAATAAGTTACGACGACGTCCAACCATTTTGAATAGACCACGACGTGAGTGATGATCTTTCTTATGTGTACGTAAATGTTCGTTTAAAGAGTTAATCTCTTCTGTAAGGATTGCGATTTGAATATCTGCAGATCCTGTATCGCTTTCGTGAGTTCTGTACTCAGCGATTAGTTCGTTTTTGCGTTCTTGTGTAATTGCCATGTAGGTTTCCTCCTAATATTCTTAATATCCCCTGTTCCTGAGCAATCGTTGGAGAATCGAAAAAGCCAAGGAAAGGTTAAGTACATTTTGTACTTATAAAGAATAGCATAATCTGTTACGTGAAGCAACTTTTATAGACGCTTCTTCTCCAAATATAGTAGCAGTTTGTCTGAAGCAATTGGTTCAAAAATTATAATTTGAAGTAATCAATAGCAACTTGCTTATCCTTGCCGATTTGTTCTTTAAGCTCTACAATTCCACTGAATTTTTGCTCAGCACGTATGCGCTTGTACCAATGGACTGCCACTTCTTCACCATAAATAGATTGGTCAAAGTTAATGATATGTACTTCAATAGACAATTTTTTTTCATCCGGATTATTGAATGTAGGCTTATATCCTACATTACACACTCCCTCATACCATTGCTCCTGCACACGTATCTTCACTGCGTAAACACCTATAGCCGGTATAAACTGACCTTCTTTTGGTTGAATATTAGCAGTAGGGAAATCAATCGTTCTTCCGCGCTTATCACCATGTACCACTACGCCTGTAAGCATAAATGGGCGACCTAAAAGTTCTTTTGCGTCTTCCACATTACCTTCTTTAAGTGCTCCACGTATTCTGGTAGAACTAATTTTATCGCCTTCCATTTCTTGTTTACCTACTACAGAAACAGAGTACTCTCCAGCAGAAAGATCCGCCATATCCTTCATTGTCCCTTTACCAAAAGCACCAAAAGAAAAATCAAAGCCAGCTGTAACATGCTTTACATTAGCTCGTTTAATGAAAGATTCTATAAATTCAACTGGGGTTAGCTTTGCAAAGTCAGATGTAAATCTCACTACAAACAGTGTATCTACGTTCATTTGTTCCAGAATATCAATTTTCTGCTCCAAGGGAGTTATATAAAATACCTGTTCCTTCCTTCCACCTAAAACAAGAGAAGGATGTGGATCAAATGTCATTACAGCTGTTTTTAGATTCATTTCATTCCCTTTGTCCAAGGCTTCTTGAATGACAGCTCGATGACCTAAATGAACACCATCAAAAAAGCCGATTGCTAGGGAAAATTCTTCATTGTTCTTCATGTTATATAAATGGTTTGGATAAGATAAATGATAAACGTTCATATTATACTCCTTTTTCTGATGAAAACATTTTTTCTGGTTTCATCATACCATTTTTTGTTGGATGTTTAATATAAACTGCAACTGGTTGCCCTTCCTCTGTAAAAACAACTTTGTCATTGGTATTGAGGAGAGGATGTAATTCTAAGACGGCTCCATTCGCAATCCATTTCTTTAACGACTCATCCATTTCTTGAGATGGCCATTTCGCGAGTGCATGCTTAATAGGTAATATATTGTTATCCAATACATCCTCTTCCAAAGCTTCTTGTACCTCTTGAAGGGTTAAACAATGTGACTTAGTAAAGTTCCCTGATGCTGTACGAACAAGTGAAGACATATGTGCAGGATAACCTAAAAGTTCACCTATTTGTACTGCAAGTGTACGTATATATGTACCTTTACTGCAACCAATTTCTATTTGAAAGGAAATTTCTTGACCTGAAAAAAGATCATCTTCATCTAAAAGATTTAAATAATGTATAGTCACCTGTCTACTAGGTCGCTCTACCTCTTTACCTTCGCGGGCATATTCATATAACTTTTTACCATTCACTTTAACCGCAGAATACATTGGAGGAGTTTGAGTAATCTGTCCAGTCAGCTGTTGAAGGACACTTTTTATTTGATCAATAGAGAATTGTTTTTCACTTGAATCTACCTTTACTACGTCACCATCTGCATCCTCAGTAGTTGTAGATGATCCTATCGTTACAGTAGCTACATAGGTTTTTCCTTCATTCATTATATACTCGGATACTTTAGTAGCTTGACCAAGACAAATTGGCAATACACCTTCTACACTTGGATCTAATGTTCCTGTATGGCCAATCCGTTTCATCTTCAATATTTTGCGTAATTTAAAAACGCAGTCATGTGAGGTCATTCCTTTTTCTTTCCATAAAGGCAATATTCCTTCATACATCATGCTCACCCCATTTTTCAAAAATACACGAAAGAAGTCTGCTCAATTTAAGCAGACTTCTTTGTATTATGTGTTATTCCTCATTTGAAGATTGGTTAATCTGTCTTAATAGATTATCGATACGATTTCCATATGCTGCAGATTCATCAAACTCAAATAATAATTCTGGCGTTACACGTAATCTAATACGCTGTCCTATTTCCGAACGTATGAAGCCTTTAGCTTTTTCTAAAGCTCTTAAGGTATCGTTACGGTCTCCATCTAGTACGGTAATATAAATAGTCGCTTGTTGTAGGTCTCCTGTAACTGCTACATCTGTAACTGTTACAAATCCTATACGAGGATCCTTTAATTTACGTCCTATGATTTCACCTAACTCTTTTTTCATTTGTTCGGCAACTCGGTTCGCACGCATTGACATAATTGCTACACCTCATTTTCATCATAAATATTCTTTGTTGATTTCAATACATTCCCATTCAGGGTTAGATTCTAAAAACCTAATGGCCATCACTAGCTCGCGTTCGACCGCACGCTTGTCAGAAGCAATGGCAACTATTCCAACTTTGGTACGTTGCCACACATCCTGGTGATCTAACTCTGAAACAGAAACATTAAATTTTTGTTTGGTTCTAGTGAGCATACGTTGTAAAACTGCTCTTTTTTCTTTCAATGAATGTGCAGTAGGAATAAGAAATTCACACTCTGCATAGACAATCATTAGCGTTTAATTTCTTCCATAATGTAAGCTTCGATAATATCGTTTTCTTTTACATCATTAAAGTTTTTAATCGTTATCCCACACTCGTAGCCTTTTGCAACTTCTTTTGCATCGTCTTTAAAGCGTTTTAACGTATCTAATTCACCTTCAAAAATAACGATACCATCACGAATTACTCGCACTCCGCTATCACGTGTAATTTTACCTTCTGTTACATAGGATCCTGCGATAGTTCCTACTTTAGAAACTTTAAAGGTTTCACGAATCTCTGCTTGACCAATGATTTTCTCTTGGAATTCTGGATCCAATAGGCCTGTCATTGCAGCTTCGATTTCTTCAATTACTTTGTAGATAATACGGTGAAGACGAATATCAACACCCTCTTGTTCTGCTGCACGTTTAGCATTTGTATCTGGACGAACGTTAAATCCAATTACAATTGCATTGGAAGCAGCTGCAAGACTAATGTCTGATTCAGTAATTGCTCCTGCACCCGTGTGGATAATACGTACATTTACACCCTCAACTTCGATTTTCATAAGTGAAGCTGCCATCGCTTCCACAGTACCTTGAACGTCTGCTTTAACAATTAGGTTAAGTTCTTTCATTTCACCTTGTTTCATTTGATCAAACAAGTTATCTAATGTTACTCGTGATTTTTCAGAGCGTTGGCTCACTTGAGCATGAGAAGCACGCGTTTCCCCTACTTGACGAGCAGTTTTTTCATCTTCAAATACAACGAAACGGTCTCCTGCTTGTGGTACTTCGTTTAATCCTGTAATTTCCACAGGAGTAGAAGGACCTGCCTCTTTCACACGACGACCTAAATCATTGACCATTGCACGAACACGCCCAAAAGCATGCCCTACTACAATTGGATCTCCAACTTTTAATGTACCATCTTGAACTAATAACGTTGCAACAGAACCTCTACCTTTGTCTAATTGAGCTTCAATTACTGTTCCTAAAGCAAGACGTTTTGGGTTAGCTTTAAGCTCAGCAACCTCAGAAACAAGTAGAACCATTTCAAGTAGGTTGTCGATACCATCACCTTTTAAAGCAGAAATTGGTACGAAGATTGTGTCTCCACCCCATGCTTCTGGTACTAAACCGTGCTCTGTAAGCTCTTGCATTACGCGATCAGGATTAGCAGATGGTTTATCCATTTTGTTAACTGCTACGATAATTGGAACTTCAGCTGCTTTTGCATGGTTAATAGCTTCTACTGTTTGAGGCATTACACCATCATCAGCTGCTACTACTAAAATGGTCAAATCAGTTATTTTCGCTCCACGTGCGCGCATCGTTGTAAATGCAGCATGTCCTGGAGTATCTAAGAAAGTAATCTTTTTGCCATTGTCTACCACTTGGTATGCACCGATATGCTGAGTGATACCGCCGGCTTCTCCAGCAGTTACTTTTGTGTGTCTAATTGAATCTAGAAGAGTTGTTTTACCATGGTCAACGTGTCCCATGATTGTAACTACTGGTGGGCGTTCACCCATGTTAGCAGCATCTTCTTCAACAGGAGCTTCGAAATGAACTTCTAAATCGGTAATATCGATTTTAATTTCTTCTTCCACTTCTACACCGTAGTCTGCACAAATAAGTTCAATAGCATCCTTATCAAGTTCCTGGTTAATTGTTGCCATTACACCAAGTAAGAACAATTTTTTAATGATTTCTGCAGGCTCACGACCTAATTTTTTCGCTAGCTCTGTAACTGTAAGAGATTCCGTAAAGGTAATTCTTTCTGGAAGTTCTCTTTCTTTTCTAGGAACTGGTGGTTGAACAGGTGTAGTTGGTCCTTTTCTACGCTTGTTGAATCGGCCACCTGGTCTGTTTTGTCCACCTGGTCTGTTTTGGTTTTGGCCACCTGGACGATTTTGTCCACCTGGCTTGTTATTATTAGTAAAGGTTTTCTTTGGTTGATTGTTTGAACCTTGAGTATTAGAACCTTGAGTATTTGACTGACTTCCTGGTCTTTGCTGAGATTGACCAGCATTTGATGGACGTGATTGCCCTTGTGATGATGGTCTAGATTGATTTTGGTTATTTGGTCTTTGTTGACCTTGGGAAGCTGGTCTAGATTGGTTCTGATTACTTGGTCTTTGCTGTCCTTGTTGACCTTGTGAAGACGGTCTAGACTGGTTTTGGTTATTTGGTCTTTGCTGTCCTTGTGAAGCTGGTCTAGACTGGTTCTGATTACTTGGTCTTTGTCCTTGGTTAGCAGGTTTAGACTGTTGTGAATTAGAGTTGTTTCCAGCTCCACCTTTTTTATAAATGCCGTCTAATTTACTAACAGCATCTCCTTCAAGCGTAGACATATGATTCGTTACTGTTATATTCAACTTTCCTAGTTGCTCTATAACTTCTTTACTCGATTTATTAATTTGTTTCGCGTATTCATGAACTCTGATTTTAGTCATTAGCTCACCCCCGGTTATATTCGTTGAGAAGGCCGGACAGTTTTTTAGCGAAACCGTCATCCATAATGGCTATTGCCACTCTGGCCTCTTTTCCCGTCGCATGTCCGAGATCGTGCCGGTCTCCAAAGACATGCAGCTCAACGTTAAAAGATGCACATTTATCATTCAATTTTTTAGCAGTATTATGTGAAGCATCGTTAGCTAATATAACTAGCTTTGCTTTCTTACTTCTAATTTCTTTTACGACTAACTCTTCACCAGAAATCGTTTTTCTAGCTCTAGTGGCGAGTCCTAATAGTTGCGTAATTTGTTGTTCTATATTCATTTCAATTTTTCTCTTTCAATCATGACGATTAACTCGTCATATATTTCATTTGGAATGCTTGCTTCTAAATGATTACCTAAAGAATTCTTTTTCTTCGCTTGGTTAACAGCTTCTACGGTTTTAGAGACGTACGCACCACGACCAGATTTTTTTCCTGTCGGGTCCACGCTAACCTCGCCTTCCTTAGAACGAACTACTCGAATCATTTCTTTTTTAGGAAACATTTCTCCAGTAGCAACACATTTTCGTAATGGGATTTTTTTTTGAGTGGCCATACTAAATCAGCCTCCTATTCTTACTCTTCGTCTTTGTAAAAATCAAAATCATCCATATCATTTTCTAATTCTTCTACAATTAGCTGCGGAGAATTCTCGTTAGGATAAATTCCTAGCTCTCTAGCATCAGTTTCACTTTTAATATCAATTTTCCAGCCAGTTAGCTTAGCTGCAAGTCTTGCATTTTGGCCTCTTTTACCAATAGCTAGGGATAATTGATAATCTGGTACTACTACAGTAGTGGATTTTTCTTCTTCATTTACTTGAACATCTAAAACTTTCGAAGGACTAAGTGCAT